>NHIU01000038.1 GCA_002169755.1 Candidatus Pelagibacter sp. TMED197
ATTGAGTCAATATCAGCAAATCTTTTAAATAAAACTGATTTACCTTCCATAACTGGTTTAGAGGCCAACGAACCTAAATTTCCAAGTCCTAAAATAGCTGAACCGTTGCTTATTACAGCGACTAAATTTCCTTTACTTGTATAGTCATAAACCAAATCTGGATTCTTAGAAATTTCTTTCACAGGTGCTGCCACACCTGGCGAATACGCCAATGACAAGTCTCTTTTAGTTGTTAAAGGTTTAGAGGAATTTATCTCAATTTTGCCTGACTTTCCCTTTATATGAAAATCAAGAGCCTCTTTATCTGAATAATGATCGATTTTAGATTTTTTTGTCATTTAAATTATCACCAAGTAATATAATTTGTATTAAAGCATTATTTATTTATTATTTGTGGCTTAATTTAGAACTTATATGAACTTATTGTCATCAACATATGTTTTTAGTTTCTTTACTTTATTAAGTAGAATTTTAGGATATCTCAGAGATATATTAATTGCAATATTTTTAGGTGCCTCAATTTTTGCAGATGCTTTTTTTGTTGCTTTTAGACTACCAAATACTTTTAGACGATTATTTGCAGAGGGAACTTTTAATGCTGCGTTTATTCCTAGCTATGTCTCTATAAAAAATGAAAGTAAGGATGAAGGAAAAAAGTTTGCAGATGAAGTTCTTAATTTTTTGATTTTAATACTTTTGTTCATAATTATTCTCGTAGAAATATTTACACCATACCTAGTTTATCTAATAGCACCAGGGTTTATGGAAGATGGTCAAAAATTTAATTTAGCTGTAGAGTTTACTAGAATTACATTTCCCTTTTTACTATTTGTAAGCTTATCATCTTTTTTTTCAGGTATTTTAAATTCAAATAATAAATTTGCAGCTGCTGCCGCAGCACCAATAATATTAAACATTATAATGATTTTAAGTTTGTTGTCTTCTTATTTTTTGGGTCTAAGTTTTGCTAAACAATTATCATATGGTGTAACTTTTGCAGGCATATTTCAATTGTTGTTTTTGATATTTTTTACTAGAACATTTTATAAACCATCAATAAATTTTAAAATAAAGTTAAATAATAAAGTAAAATATTTTTTTAAAAAACTTTTACCTAGTATTTTTTCTTCAGGAGTAACTCAAATAAATATTTTGGTTGGTACCATCATAGCTTCTTTTGAGTCAAGTGCAGTTTCATATCTTTATTATGCAGACCGTATCTATCAAATAAATTTGGCGTTGGCAGGGATTGCAGTCGGTACGGTTTCTTTACCAGTTTTGTCAAAAGCCTTTAACGAAAAAAATGATTTAAAAATATTTAATATTCAGAGTAAGTCCATTGAACTGTCACTGTTACTTTCTATACCTGCAAGTTTAGGTTTAATTTTAGCTTCTGAGGAAATAGTTAGCGCTTTATTTGGATACGGATCTTTTAATGAAGAAAACGTTATGATGACATCAGCTGCATTAAAATATTTTGGTTATGGTGTTCCTGCATTTGCTTTAATTAAAATTTTGTCTAATTTCTTTTTTGCAAGGAATGATACAAAAACTCCATTTTATATCTCATTTTTCATCGTATTACTGAATATTTTTATAAGTATAATTTTTTTTAAAAAGATTGGTTTTATTATCATTCCTATAGCCACTTCACTTTCAACATGGATTGGAGTTCTGATTTATTCGGTAATACTTAAAAGAAAGAAATTCTTAATGATAGAACATTACTTATCAAAAAATATTTTTAAAATAATTCTAAATACTATCTTAATGTCCATTATTCTTATTTTTACTTTAAATTTATACACAGACAATTTAGACTATTATTACAAATATAAAGCAGTTTATTTAATGTTAATTGTCTGTTTTGTTGCAAGTATTTATTTGATATCGTGTTACTTAATTGGTGTTTTAAAAAAAAGAAACTTTAAATTTAATGATTAATAAAAAACTAGTATTTTCTGGAGTACAACCAACTGGCAATCTTCATTTAGGCAATTATCTTGGTGCTTTAAAAAGCTTTGTTTCTCTGCAAAAAGAAATGGAGTGTATTTATTGTGTAGTTGATTTACACGCTATAACTACTTTTCAAAACCCAAAAGTGTTGAAGCAAAATATTTTAGAAACTACTGCTGGTTTCTTAGCAGCAGGTCTTGATCCAAATAAAAGTATAATTTTTAACCAATCTTCTGTTTCAGGACATTCTGAATTAGCCTGGATTTTAAATTGCGTATCAAGAATTGGTTGGCTTAATCGAATGACTCAATTTAAGGATAAAGCAGGATCAAACAGAGAAAAAGCTAGTGTCGGACTTTATATTTATCCAAATTTAATGGCTGCGGATATATTGCTATATAAAGCAACTCACGTTCCTGTAGGGGCTGATCAAAAACAACATCTAGAATTATCCAGAGATATTGCTCAGAAATTTAATAAAGATTTCAAATGCACCAATTTTTTTCCTTTGCCTGAACCCTTGATATCAAAAAATATTTCAAAAGTAATGAGTCTCAGGGACGGTACTAAAAAAATGAGTAAATCTGAAGAGTCGGAATATTCTAGAATAAATCTTAAGGATAGCGCAGATGATATAGTTAAAAAAATTAAAAAAGCAAAATCTGACTCTGACCCGATACCGGTTGATATGGACTCTCTAAAAAAGAAACCTGAAGCACTTAATCTTTTAAATATTTACTCTGAAATAACAAAATTAAATATTGAAAAAACTCTAAAAGAAATGGGTGGCAAAGAATACTCACACATAAAATCTAAATTAGCTGAAATTTTAGTAGATGAAATATGCCCAGTAGGCAAAGAAATTTCTAAACTGATGAATGATGAGACATTTTTGCTTAATACATTGAGAAAAGGTACTGAAAAGGCTAATATTAAATCTGAGGAAAACCTTAAAAAAATACGTGAAAAAGTTGGATTGATATAATATAAAATTTTTATGATACAAGTAGAAACCACGCCTAATCCCGAGTCATTAAAATTTTTGTCTGAGAATACTATTTCAGCAATTGGAACTGAGGAGTTTCAAAAGAACAATATTAAGGACATAAAAAATCAATTTATTAAGGATCTTCTTAATTACGATGGTGTAGAACTAGTATTATTATCAAAGAATTTTTTATCAGTAAACAAATCAAAAGAAGCTTCTTGGGATAAGTTAAAGCCTTTAATTATTTCCCATTTAAATGATTTTTTTGAAAAAAATAAAGGCCCAATTTTGGAAAGTGAGCTAAAAAAAATTAGTACAGAAACGGAAGATGATGATACAATTAAAAAAATTATTGATGTGTTAGATACAAAAATTAGGCCAGCGGTTGCAAGGGATGGCGGTGATATTAAATTTAAATCTTTTGAGAAAGGTGTAGTAAAAGTGGAGCTTCAAGGAAGCTGTTCTGGATGTCCTAGTTCTGTAATGACTTTAAAACAAGGTGTTCAAAATCTATTAAAGCATTACGTCAAGGAAGTAAACTCAGTAGAGGCAAATTAACATGAAAAAAAAATTGAACTATAGAGAAAAACTTATTGAATTAGCAGAGATATATGATGTTAAAGAAATTAAGGAATATGTTAAAAGAAGAAAAAATTTAACCTCAGGCCAATTAGAGTTAATTTTAAGAAAAAATAAAATTATTATACCTAAGGATTTTAAAACAAATTTTTTTAAAGAAAATTTCTCTAAACCCTTAAGTAAATTTTCAAAACAAATAGAAGATATTAAAGACGATAGTTCTAAATCAGTGAGCAGATTATCTAGAAGAATGGGTTACTTTAAAGAAGACAGCTATAGAACATTTAATAGTTTTTTATTTAACATCTGGAAAAAAGCTGGAGTTATCGGGATAGAATTTCTAAATATAATTCCTAAATTAGGAAAGACTTATTATAATTTTTTTTCAAAGTTTTTCACAGAACTTTTCAACGGAATTTATAGTCAAAATTTTAACAAAAATAAAGCTGGTAAAGCGATAATAGTTTTTTTTATTACCGTTGGATTAGGCACAGCTATACTTTCAAGCTTTGATACATTTGACAAAATCAAAACTTCAAATGAGAATAATTTAGTTAAAAATGAAAAATCAATAAAAAAACCTGAAATTAAAAAAAGTGAAAATGACCAAAAACAAAAACAGGAATTACAAGTTAAGAAAGAAATAAAAAAACAAGAACCCCAAATACAAAAACAAAAAAAAACACAAAAGCAAAAAGAAAAAGTTGCTGAATTGATTCTGCCGGATTTAAATTTAAAGACTGAAACAGTGTTGAATTTATTTAAAGATGTTGACTATAATTTAAATAAAGTAAGATTTGAAAAAGTTGTTAAACCTATTTACTTCACTCAGTTTCCTAAAGATTTAGATGAAATTCAAAGTGTTAAACTAAAAAAAGAAACATTTATTAAGATAGTCTTGCCGTTAATAGTCGCTGAAAATGAAAAAATACTAGATGATAAGTACAAATTAAAAAAGATAATATCTAAAAAAAATACAACGGATAGTGAAAAACAATGGTTAAGACAAAAATTTTTAGAGTACAAAGTCAAGGGAGGGGATATAAAAGAATTGAATATTAGAATGGATATAATTCCTGTATCTATAGCTCTGGCACAAGCTGCTAAAGAAAGTGGATGGGGCACATCTCGTTTTGCTTTGGAGGGAAATGCGATTTTTGGGCAATGGACCTGGAATGGTAAAGGGATAGAGCCTTTACTTAAAGATAAATCAAAAAATCATAAAATTTTAAAATTTCCAATTTTAAGAGCCTCTGTAAAAGCTTATCAAAATAATTTAAATACACATAAAAGTTACGTAAAGTTTAGAGAGAAAAGAAAAAATTTAAGAGACAAGAATAAAAAAATAAACGGTTTAGAGTTATCTAAAACATTAAGTAATTATGCACAAACTGGTAGTGAATATATTAAGATTTTAGCGAAAATAATCATACAAAATAGATTGATGGATTTTGAACCAGTTAGATTAGCTAATTCAGTTAAAAGACAAGAATTAAATTTATAATATTTATTTATCAGCAATTACAAATTGAATACCAAGCCAACGCCAAAATCCGTTTCCTGCATTTAACGAACAATTAATTCTACCTCGTTCACTTACAAATTTTTCAGATATATCAATATCCAGAATATTATCATTAACAAAATTTATTTTTGAGGATCTCCAAATATCACCCTCATTTGAAAAACAATTTATACGATCTAAATATTTAATATTGTCATAAAATTCAATTTGAACTTTAGGGGGATTTTCTTTTTTAGTTAAATATTTTTCTTCTGGAGATATCTTTTTAAATTTGAAAGGTAAAGTTTTTACCAAAGTTTTAAATCTATCTATTTTGCCGTATTTTTCATTAATAGGAAAACGCGGCAATTCATAAAAATTTTTAGTTTCATCAATTACACCTGAATGTTGACCGAAAGCGTATTCAAATCCAAATTCCTCAATAATACTTTTGAAATTTAAGCTATATTCTCCAAAAGGATATGAAAAAAATTTTGAATTTTTACCTAATTTGTCTTTAAAAATTTTTATAGAAGTTTCTATATCCGCTCGTATTACAGAAGATTTCTCATCAACAAGATATTCATGAGAATGACTGTGATTGCCTATTTCCACAAAATCTTCGGATGCTAATTCTTTGATTTGTGCCCAGTTCATATAATTGTAACTACCGACTTCTCTTGTATTTACAAAAATGATAAATGGAATATTTTTAGATTTTAAAATTGGCCATGCATTATTATAAAATGATAAAAGCCCGTCATCTATCGTTAATAAAATTTTTCTTTGATTCTTGTTTGAAGACAATTGTTCTTTCAATTCTGATGGTTGAATAAAAATTATTTTTTCATTTTGAATGATTTCAAGTTGTTTCTTAAATACGTCGACTTGTATATTAGTTGAGGGGTATTTGCTTTCGTCAAATCTATGATACATAATAGATATTACCCCATAATCTTCTATTTCACTCTCATTTATACTTGCAAAACTTTTAATCTGTTGAAATAAAATTAAATATGTTACAGAGAAAAAAATGATTAAGGATTTTTTAATAATTAATTGCACGGGTAAAAATGATAAAATTGGTTTAAAAACTAAAAATAATTTTTTCATTCACATTTTTCAAAATAAAATTCACAATAATGAGATTCTTGCATCAACCATATTAAATTTTATCAATAAGCACAAAGCAATTATCAATGAAAACTTCACTGTAATTGTAAATAATGGACCTGGTAGTTTTTCAACAATTAGAACAGCCTTGGCTGTGGCAAAAGGAATTAAAATATCGAAAAACGTAAATTTATATGGTTTCAAGGACAAGGATTTACATGATTTTAACCTTGAAAATATTGAATTTTTAATTAAAAAAAATTTAATTGAAAACAAATTGATTAAACCGCTATATATAAGTTAGATTATTACTTTATGAACGCTATTGAGAAAAAATGCAAGGACAAGGGAGTTAGGCTAACTGATCAAAGAAAAATAATAGCTCAAGTTATGTGTGACTCTAAAGAAAAATATGGAGCTAAAGACCATCCCGATGTGGACGAGTTGCATAAAAGAGTAAGTGAAATTGATAATAAGATAAGCATTGCCACTGTTTATAGAACTGTAAAATTATTTGAGGAGTCTGGAATTGTAGAAAAACATGATTTCAAAGGAGGCAAGGCAAGATATGAGCAGTCACCTGATGAACATCATGACCATCTAATTGATGTTAATAGCGGCGAGATTGTAGAATTTGTAGACAAAGATATAGAAAAATTACAATATGAAGTAGCAAAAAAATTAGGATATAAACTAATCGATCATAAACTAGAATTATATGGTTCAAAAATAAAAAAATAGCTTGTTCAAAAAAATCTTTATCAAAACACTAGGTTGCCAAATGAATGAATATGATAGTAATCGTATTTTAGATTTTACAAAAAGAATTAATTATTTGGCAACATCAAAAATTGAGGAAGCTGATTGTTTTTTACTCAATACTTGTCATATACGAGAAAAGGCAACTGATAAAGTCTATCATGAAGTTGGGAGAGTCAAAAAAAAATTTAGGGATAAAACGAAACCAATAGTTTTGATTACAGGATGTGTTGCTCAGGCTGAAGGAAATATTTTATTAAAAAAAGAAAATTATATTGATGCAGTAATTGGACCCCAGTCGTATCATGAAATAAATAAAATAATTTTGTCTTTAGAAGATAAAAAATCTAAAATTAACTCAACAGACTTTGAGGTTATAGAAAAATTCGACAATTTAAATTTAGTTAAGAATTCGAATAGTGAAATTTCTACTTTTTTAACAATACAGGAAGGTTGTGATAAATTTTGTAAATTTTGTGTCGTTCCATATACCCGTGGACCTGAACACTCCAGATCTTTAGAGGAAATAATGACTGAAGCAAGACAACTTGTTAAAAATGGTTCTAAAGAAATTATTTTACTAGGGCAAAATGTAAATGCCTATAATTTTAAAAATAATGATCTATCTGACCTAATTTATTCTTTAAGTGAGATAAAAGATCTTAAAAGAATAAGATATACTACTTCTCACCCTATTGATTTTACTGATAAGTTAATCGAAGCTCATGGTAAATGTAAAAAATTAATGCCTTTGTTGCATCTTCCAGTACAGAGCGGATCATCTAAAATTCTGAAAAGAATGAATAGAAAACATTCAGTGAAAGAGTACATAAGATTAATTGAAAAACTTAAAGCAAAAAATCAATCAATTAGGTTTTCAAGTGATTTTATTATTGCATACCCGGGTGAGACAAAAGACGATTTTGAAAAAACTTTATCACTACTTAAAAAAGTTGAATTTATAAATTCTTTTTCTTTTATATACAGCTCAAGGCCCGGTACACCAGCAGCGAAATTTAATAAAATAGATAATGCCGTAGCAAAAGAAAGATTAATTATTTTTCAAAAAAACGCAAATTTAATTAAGAAAAATTATAGAAATAATCTTGTAGATACTGTATCCAAAGTTCTTTTTGAAAATAAAGTTAATAATGAAAATAAGTTTTTTGGAAGGGATGAATATTTTAATTCAGTAATAGTTAAAAGCAATGATGATTTGACTGGAGAAATTAAAAACGTAATAATAAAAGAATGCAACCAAAATACTTTATTTGGTGAGATTTCAGCAAACAATCAAAAAAAGGATTACGCAGCTTAAAATAAATGTCAGAAATTAGTAGTTTAGAGCAAAATTTAATTTTTAAAAAAATAGATACAGAAACTATTAATGTTCAGATTGATCACAATCCTACATTGATGGCAATAGTTGGTGAATTTAATACAAATTTAAAAGAGCTTGAAAAAATAACAGGTACAAAAATTTTTTTTAGGGGCAACTCAATTACATGTAAGGGAAAAGCACTTAATTTAGAGGAATTTACTCAAGCAATTAAATTTTTAGCTGATAAATATTTTTTGACTAAAGTTATTGAAAAAGAAGATATAATATTATCTGTTAAAAAGATTATGAAATTCAAAGAGTCGAATATAAAGACATTTACGCAATTAATAAAAACACCTAGAAAATCTGTAATTGCTAGATCTGATAAACAATCTGAGTATATTAAAGCTCTTAAGGAAAGTGATATTGTGATGTCACTAGGACCAGCTGGAACAGGAAAAAGTTTTTTGGCGGTTTCAGTTGCTGTCACTTTATTAATAGAAAAAAAAATAGAAAGAGTAATATTATCAAGACCTGCGGTAGAGGCGGGAGAAAAACTAGGTTTTTTACCTGGCGATATGAAAGAAAAAGTAGATCCTTATTTGAGACCACTTTATGATGCATTATATGAATTATTTGGCGCAGATAAAATAGATAAAAAAATTGAAAGTGGTGAAATTGAAATTGCTCCTTTAGCATTTATGAGAGGTAGAACATTGAAAAATTGTTTTGCAATATTAGATGAAGCTCAAAATGCTACAGAGACCCAAATAAAAATGTTTCTAACAAGGATTGGAGAAAATTCAAAATTGGTAGTTAATGGAGACCCATCTCAAGTAGATTTAATTAACAAATCTCAATCTGGATTAATAAAATCAAGAGACATCCTTAAAGATTTAAGTGAAATTAAAATTATAGAATTTGATCACACTGATGTTGTAAGACATCCATTAGTTTCGAAAATTATTCGAGCATATCAAAAAAAAAACGTTAATGATAAAAATTAATGTTATTTTGAATAATATCATTTGGAAGAAATATCTAAAAAATCCACATAGTTTTATTGAAAAAAAAATACAATTACTCAATAAAAAAAATAAATTATACAAGAAAAAAACTTTAATATGTTCACTTCTTCTTTCTGGGTCACCTGAGATAAAAAAATTAAATAACAAGTTTAGAAATAAGAATAAATCTACAGACATATTATCTTTCCCATTTTATGAAAAAGAACAACTTAATAAGATAATTAAAAAAAACAAAGAGGTTTATATTGGAGATATTATTATTAATCTGAATAAAATTAAAAATAGACAAAATAAAGATAAATTTAAAGAGGAACTTAATAAACTTTGGATTCATGGATTACTTCATTTATTTGGATACCAACATAAAAAAAATCAAGACTTTCGTATTATGAGTCAAATAGAAAAAAGATATCTTAAATATATCAATTAAATGTTACAAAATATTTTAAATAATAGGACTATAGTATTATACCTATTACCTTTTTTGTTAGGATCTTTAACTGTATTTTCTTTTCAGCCATTTAATTTTTCATTTATTAATTTTATTTTATTACCTACTCTTTTTTTTTTAATTGTTTATGTAAAAAAAAAATCTAAGAGTGTGTACAGAAAAAAACCGTTTAAAAAAAATTTATTTATAGTTGGATATATTTTTGGATTTGGATTCTATCTTAGCGGTATATTTTGGATAGCCTATTCATTAACCTTTGACGATAGTTTTAAATATTTAATTCCTTTTGCAGTAATTTTAATACCTCTTTTTTTAGGTCTTTTTGTAGGTTTAATGACTTTAGTGATAGGTAGGTTTTTATCCTACAATTTCTCTTCTCTTCTGTTATTCTCAGGATCATTTGCCTTATCTGATTATATCAGAGGCAAAATATTAACTGGTTTTCCCTGGAATCTATGGGCGTATAGCTGGTCTTGGCTTACAGAGGTTTTGCAAGTTCTTAATTTTTTAGGTTTATTTGCATTTAATCTTTTAGTAATTACTATTTTCACATTACCTGCTGCTTTATTTTTTAAAACTAATTTAGTTAAAAAAATTCTTACTATAAGTTTAATGTTTTTATCTATTTTTTTAATTTATATATATGGCACCTTTTCAATAAACAAGAACAAAGGTTTAATTAATTATATTGATAATAATAAAAAAACTCATGTTAAAGTTATTTCTCCGAACTTTGATTTAAAATACGACTTATCAATCGATGATGTAGAAAAAAAATTAAAAAAATTGATCAAATATAGCAATCCAGACTTAAAAAAAAACACATTATTTATTTGGCCAGAAGGTGTTTTCACTGGTTATCACTTAGACGAGATTTCAAAGTTTAAAAATTTGATTAGCGACAACTTTGGAAAAAACCATTTAATTCTGTTTGGTATTAACTCAATAGATAAAAACTCTAATAATTATTTCAATAGTTTAGTTATCGTAACTAATAGATTAGAAGTATTACATCAATATGATAAAAGAAAATTAGTACCGTTTGGTGAGTTTCTACCTTTTGAAAAGACACTAAATAAATTTGGTTTAAAAAAGATAACTCAGGGACATGGATCTTTTTTAAAAGGTAAATTACAAAAAAACATTGAAATTGGAAGTATGAATATTCTACCTTTAATTTGCTATGAGATAATTTTTCCAGAAATTTCTCAAAAATCAACTAGAAAGACAAACCTGATAGTAAATATTTCAGAGGACGGTTGGTTTGGAAACACTATTGGTCCTCATCAGCATTTCGCAAAAGCAATTTTTAGATCTATAGAAGCAAATTCTTTTTTGGTAAGATCAGCTAATAAAGGAATAAGTGCTATAATTAATAATAAAGGGCAAATTACTAAAAAATTAAACATTAATGAAACTGGCAGCATTGAGATGAATATACCATTAATAGAGTCTGAAAATAAAAACAAAAATGATTTGATATTTTTTATTCTTTTATTTACATATCTACTAATCTTTTTAATTTTTAAAAATATTACTAATGAAAAATAATAAATATTTATTTACTAGTGAGTCAGTTTCAGAAGGTCATCCAGATAAAGTCTGTGATAGAATTTCAGACATGGTTGTTGACTCATATTTATCTCGTGATCCATTTTCTCGTGTGGCATGTGAAACTTTAACAACTACAAATAAAGTAGTATTGGCAGGTGAGATTCGTGGGCCAAAGATAGAAAAAGAGGAAATTATAAATAAAGTTCGAGATTGTATAAAAGATATTGGCTATGACCAAGAGGGTTTTAGTTGGAAATCAGCAAATATAGAAACTCATTTACACGAACAATCCACGGATATAGCTATGGGAGTAGACTCAAAAGACAATAAAGATGAAGGAGCAGGAGACCAGGGAATTATGTTTGGATATGCATGCACGGAGACGGAAGAATTAATGCCAGCGCCAATTCATTTTTCACATAAAATTTTAAGATTAATGGCTGAAGATCGAAAAAAAGGAATTTTAAAGGGAATTGAACCAGACTCAAAAAGTCAAGTTACTATGTTATATGAAAATAATTTGCCTATAAAAGTTACTTCTATAGTTATTTCTACACAGCATGCAAAAGATTTAAATCAAGAAAAAGTAAAAGAATTAGTTCTTCCATATATTAAAAGATCTATCCCAGAAAACTACGTTCAAGATTTAAATCCCAATGAAATTTATATAAATCCTACTGGTCAATTTATAATTGGCGGTCCCGATGGTGATACTGGATTAACTGGAAGAAAAATTATAGTTGATACTTATGGGGGGGCTGCACCCCATGGAGGAGGAGCTTTTTCAGGAAAAGATCCAACAAAAGTAGATAGATCAGCTGCTTATGCAGCAAGATACTTAGCAAAAAATATTGTTTATTCAGGTGCTTCTAAAAAGTGTTTAATTCAGTTAGCTTATGCAATTGGAGTGTCTAAACCTTTATCTATTTTTATAAAACTCGCTGAAGGTGATGAAAATAAAATTGATAGTGTAAAAAAGATTATTGATCAAAACTTCGATTTATCACCAAGAGGAATTAGAGAAATGTTAAAATTAAATAATCCCATATATGAAATTACCTCAGCCTACGGCCATTTTGGTAGAAAATCCACAAATAAAGGTGAATTTACTTGGGAAAAGACTGATAAAGCAAATTTATTTAACTTGTAATCTTGAAAAAACCATAATTTTAAATTAAAAAACAGTATTACTGTAGACTGTCTAAATGGGCTTTTGCCCATTTTTTTTTAGGAGTATATAAAATGTTAAATAGAGGATTAGATAAACTTGAACTTTTGCGAATTGTAGAAGCAGTAGCGAATGAGAAATCTATTGATAAAGAGCTTGTAATAGGGTCAATGGAAAGCGCAATTCAGAAAGCTGCTCTGACAAAATTTGGCAACGATAATAACATAGAAGTTGTGATCGACAGAGAAAGTGGTGACATTAAAATTCAGAAAGTTTTAGATATTGTTGAAAAAGTAGAAGATCCAGCAAGAGAGATTGCCTTAAGCGATGCAAAAAAAAACAATAATTCAAAAGAAGAATTAAAAATCGGGGATAAAATCTTTGAAGAGCTGCCTCAAGTAGATTTTGGAAGAATAGCGGCACAAAGTGCTAAACAAGTTATTAGTAGTAGAGTAAGAGAAGCTGAAAAAAATAGACAGTATGAGGATTTTATAGATAAACAAGGACAAATCCTAAGTGGTATTATTAAGAGGCTTGAGTATGGAAATGTGATAGTTGACTTAGGCAAAGCTGAGGGTGTAATCAAAAAAGACGAATTAATTCCGAGAGAAATTTTAAAAACAGGTGATAGAGTAAAAGCATATTGTTATGAAGTTAAAAAAGAACTCAAAGGTCATCAAATATTTTTATCTAGAGCCCACACGCAATTTTTAGCTAAATTATTTTTTCAAGAAGTTCCAGAAATCTATGAAGGAACTATTGAAATAAAATCTGTAGCAAGAGATCCTGGTAGTAGGGCGAAAATTTGCGTGCACTCACAAGACTCTTCTATTGACCCTGTCGGAGCATGTGTAGGAATGAGAGGAAGTAGAGTACAAACAATTGTTAATGAGTTACACGGTGAAAAAATAGATATAATTAAGTGGACTGAGGATTTGCCAACATTAATTTCTGAGTCTCTTTCGCCCGCAGAAATCCAAAGAGTGTTGATAGATCAAGATAATAAAAGAATTGATATAATATTAACGGAAGAAAATTTGAGCAAAGCAATAGGTAGAAGAGGACAAAATGTTAGATTAGCCTCGAGACTTACCAACTATGAAATTGATATATTAACAGATAAAGAAGACTCTGAAAGAAGACAAGCTGAATTTAAAGATAGAACAGAATCACTAATCAAAAATTTAGAAGTTGATGAAACGTTAGGACAACTGTTGGTATCTGAAGGTTTTCAGAACATAGAAGACATATCACAAGCTTCACCAGATGATATTTCAAAAATTGATGCGATAGACGAAGAAACAGCTCAAGAGTTGATAAACAGATCCAAAGAGACATTGGTAAAACAAAAAGAAGAAGTAGCAATTAAATTAAAAGAGTTAGGGGTTGATGAGTCTCTAATTAATTTAAAAGGAATGACTCAAGGAATGCTGGTAATTTTAGGACAAAAAAATATAAAAAAAATAAATGATTTTGCAGATTTATCTTCTGATGAATTAATAGGTGGTTTTGATGAAATTAAAGGAAAAAAAATTAGAATTGAGGGATATTTAGAAGAATTCTCTTTATCTAGAAAAGAAGCTGACGATTTAATCATGGCGGCTAGAGAAATTGCTTTTAAATAATGATATGGAAAAAGACAGTAAAAAAAAAACACTAACAATTTCATCCAATTTAAAAAAAAAAATTGATACAAGTTCTATTGGTACTGCAGGAAAAAAATCGTTCTCTGTTAAAAAAAAGGATACATTTAAAGGAAATAAAACAGCCAGTAAAAATAATAATAATTTTAATTTGTCCAAAGGGAACGAAATAAAGAAAAAAAACTTTGCAAGAAAATTCATCGAACAACAAGCTACAAAAGATTTTATTAAAAAAGACGGTAAACCCACTGGAAAAAGTAAGTTAAAATTAAAGGGTCCAATAGATAAGAGAGACTTTAAACTTACAGTGTCAAGAGCACTAAATGTAGAAGAGATTGAAATTAAGCAAAGAAGTTTAGCCTCCGTAAAACGAGCTAGATTAAAAGAAAAAAAAATAAATCCTAATAACGAGGAAAAAAAAGAATTTAAAAAAGTTTTACGTAATGTAAAAATACCTGAGCAGATTACTATACAGGAACTTTCTAACAGGATGGCTGAAAAATCTAGCGATATAATAAAGTTTTTGTTTAATATGAAAGTAATTGCAACGATTAATCACAATATTGATAAAGACACAGCAGAGTATATTGTGAAAGAATTTGGTCATACCCCTGTTCTAGAAGACGAACCAGTTTTAGAGATGGGTCAAGTAAAAGAGAAATTAGAAGGAGATATTCAAATAAGACCGCCAATTGTTACAATAATGGGACATGTAGATCATGGAAAAACTTCTTTATTAGATGCTTTAAGAGATACAAATGTCGTTTCTGGAGAACATGGTGGTATAACTCAACACATAGGAGCATATCAGGTAACCGCTGATAATAATAAAGTAATTACTTTTATTGATACGCCCGGTCACGCTGCCTTTACTGAAATGAGAGCTCGTGGATCTAAAATTACTGATATAGTAGTTTTAGTTGTGGCTGCAGATGACGGGATTAAACCCCAAACAATTGAAGCAATTAAACATGCTAAAGCTGCAAAAGTTCCAATTATTGTTGCAATTAATAAGTGCGATCTTCCAGAAAAAAATATAAGTAAAATCAAGAACGAAATGATGCAATACGAGTTAGTCGCAGAAGATTTAAGCGGTGATACTTTGTTCGTAGAGGTCTCAGCTTTAAAAAAGATAAATCTTGAAAAACTCAAGGAGAGTATCTTGCTGCAATCAGAAATTTTAGATTTAAAAGCTTCTTTTTCAGCTCGAGCAAGAGGAGTAGTAATTGAGTCAAAAATAGATAAAGGAAAAGGTCCAGTGTCCACAATACTAATTAGCAATGGAAATTTAAAGAAAGGAGATTATTTTATTTGTGGCGATACATGGGGAAAAATTAGAGCAATGATTAATTATGAAGGAAAAAATATTGATGAGGCATTTCCTTCAATGCCTGTTGAAATATTGGGAATGAACAGTTCTGCTTTTGCTGGAACAGAATTTTTAGTAACGAATTCAGAGGAAGAAGCAAAAGAAATGTCTGAATACAAGAAAAATCACTCTTCTAAAAATAATCCTTTAGTGAAAGATAAAACAACATTATTTGATAATGTTAAAGAAAAAGAGGAGTTAAACATTATAATTAAATCAGATGTTCAAGGATCTAGCGAAGCATTAAAAATGGCAATTAATAAGATCCAACATTCAGAGGTTGAGGCTAAAATAATTTTATCAGACATTGGTATGATAAATGAGTCCGATGTCTCTTTGGCCAAGGCGTCAAACGCCATCTTAATTGGATTTAACGTAAAACCTAATAGAGAAGCAAAAAAATTAGCTGATGAGCAAAAAATAGATATTAGATATTTTAATATAATTTATGAGGCTTTAGAACACGTAGAAAAATCTCTATCTGGCTTATTAGAACCAGACATAAAGGAAACTTTATTGGGGTCTGCAGAGNTTCAAAAANTNTTTAANGTNTCNAANGCNGGTAAAATNGCNGGNTCNAAAGTTNTTAATGGAGANATTANAANNAANTCNAAAGNAAGNATTATNAGAGATGGNGTNGTNGTNTATAGNGGAGAAATNCAAAGTATTTNTAGNGAAAANAATCAAGTNAAAGAAGTNGGNNCAGGACNNGAATGTGGAATNAGTNTTAANGATTNTATNGANTTCAAAGAAAAAGANGTAATCGANTCNTATNNNGCTGANGAAATTANAAGGAGTNTCTAATATAGATAATGGNAAATCAAANNACACAAANANCTTTTAGNCAAAGACAATTAAGAGTTGGNGAATTGGTNAAACAAAGTNTNGGNGANNTATTTNTTAGNAATGAAGCTAAAATNCCANCNATTAACTCNAAANTNNTTACTGTNACAGAGGTNAGAATGACNCCTGANTTAAAAACAGCNAGAGTTTATGTAATACCNNTGGGNGGNANAGATANNAANGAAACAGTTAGNGCCTTGACGGAATACTCNCATCTTGTTAGAAAAGCNCTNTCTAAAANGCTAGATATTAAGTTTCTTCCTAAACTNACATTTGTNGAAGATAACTCATTTGAATATGCTGAAAAGATTGANAAAATTATAANANAAATAAAANTAAATGATACAGAAAAAAANAGATANAATTAANTCACTTGCAATTCANAAAAAAGATGTNGGATCTACNGAAATCCAAATAGGTTTATTAACAAACAAAATTTCNAAGCTNACTGAACACTTTAAAAAGTTTAAAAAAGACAAACACTCAACTTTGGGATTGACAAAATCAGTCAANAAAAGAAAAAAACTTTTAGTTTATCTNAAAAAGAAAAATTCAGANTCATATCAAAAANTAATNAAACAATTAAATTTAAGGAAATAATGTTCAAAATNGAAAAAGAAGAAATCAANATTAATGGAAANAGTATAAGATTAGAAACTGGAAAAATTGCNNGGCAAGCAGATGGAGCAATTATNGCTACTTGTGGAGAAACTGTNGTAATTGCNACNGCTGTGGGNGCTAAAAACNTAAAAGATGGTCAAGACTACTTTCCATTATCAGTAAATTACCAAGAAAAATATTANGCTGCNGGNAAAATNCCNGGNGGATATTTTAAGAGAGAAGCGAGGCCGACTGAGGCTGAAACTTTNATATCNAGACTNATAGATAGNCCAATAAGNCCNNTATTTCCTGCAANCTTTATGAATGAAGTGCAAGTTTTACCNACNGTTNTATCTTATGATGGAGAAAATCAGCCAGATATNTTATCAATAATTGCTTCTTCTGCTGCTTTAGCAATCTCAGGNCTTCCTTTTCAAGGNCCAATNGCTGCTAGTAGAGTTGGATACAAAGATAATAAATTCTTATTAAATCCNTCAATAGANGAATTAAAAGAATCCCAATTAGATCTNGTAGTTGCTGGAACNAAAGATGCTGTTTTAATGGTAGAGTCAGAAACATCNGGCTTNTCTGAAAAAATTATGTTGGATGCTGTAAAGTTTGGTCATGAAAACTTTGTTCCTATAATAAAAGCTATAGANTCATTGGCTAAAAAAGCNGGAAAACCCAANTGGGAGATANCAGAAGTAGATCANTCAGANGTTAAGAANAAAATTCAAAATACTTTTGAAAAAGATTTAAGAAAAGCATTTCAAGAAATTAATAAAAAGAAAAGATCNACAGCTATATCTGAGATCGAAGTAAAATGTAAAGAAATGTTNGCTGNAGATGAAAATGTAACAGAAAATCAAGCAATGGCTCAGCTNAAATCNCTTGAAAAAGATATTGTNAGAACTTCAATTTTAAAAGATNGCAAAAGAATTGATGGAAGAGGTTTNGCTGATGTTAGACANATAAAATGTGAAGTAGGNGTATTGCCTAGAACTCANGGATCCGCTTTATTTACTCGGGGTGAAACNCAAGCTTTGGTTGTTACAACTTTAGGAATGACAGATGATGAACAAAGGTTAGAGAGTNTAGAAGGAATGCAGCGGTCAAATTTTATGCTTCATTATAANTTTCCTCCCTTTTCAGTAGGTGAATGCGGCAGAATNGGAACGGGNAGGAGAGANATAGGTCACGGCAAACTAGCTTGGAGAGCTATTAATTCATCATTACCAAAAAAAGAAAATTTTCCTTANACTCTTAGAGTTGTTTCAGAAATNACNGAGTCNAATGGTTCTTCGTCTATGGCAACTGTTTGTGGAACTTCTTTATCTTTAATGGATGCAGGCGTACCTATAAAAGAACCTGTNGCAGGNATTGCAATGGGTTTAATNAAAGAGNGTGATAAATTTTCAGTTTTGTCAGANATTTTAGGNGATGAAGATCATTTNGGAGATATGGATTTTAAGGTTGCNGGNACTAAAGANGGNATCACATCATTACAAATGGATATNAAGATCACNGGTATAACATTTGAAATAATGGAAAAAGCTTTAGANCAAGCTAAAGNTGGAAGAAATCATATTTTAGGTGAAATGAACAAATCTNTAAAATCTTCTAGAAAAGAATTTTCAAAACATACACCAAAAATGGANACTATAANNGTAGANAAGAAAGACATCGCNACAGTTATTGGNAAAGGAGGAGCAACTATTAGAGAAATAGTNGAGACATCTGGNGCTAAAGTAGATGTNAAAGATACTGGAGAAGTTACNGTTGCAGCTCCAGATGAAACATCAAGAAGCAANGCTATTGANTTTATAAAAAATCTTGTNGCAAAACCAGAAATGGGAAAAATTTACAAAGGAAAAGTAGTNAAANTAATGGAATTCGGAGCATTTGTAAATTTTTTAGGNAAGCANGATGGATTAGTTCATATATCCGAACTAGCTGCTAAAAGAGTAGCCAAAGTGGGAGATGTAGTTAAAGAAGGAGATGAAGTTTCAGTAAAAGTTGTTGGTTTTGACAGAGGAAAAGTAAAACTTTCGATTAAACAAGCTGTNGCTTAAATCAAATTTTATANTCAAAATTTTGAGTTTCTTTATTAACTTGNAGTTCAAANGCTCCATTTTTAAGATGAAAGTTTCTGGCCATTTTTGTTAGAGGAGACAGGGTNACTAATCTGTTTAAATGATTAGNTTTTTTAATTTTTTTAAACACTTCTTTTACGATTAATTTACCACCTCCTTTTTTTTTTGACCAGACAGTGTATGCTACAGCTATTTTTCCGACGTTTTGATCTCTCATGGTGCTTTGTAAATGAGCATCTTTGGTCATTAAATCTAGTTCTTTAACGCTTNTAGGAATTTCGTTTGTAAAACCAAAACACATAATTGCACAAATTTCATTTTTATATTTTACTCCAAATATTTTACGTCCATAAGATGTTCTAAAGTTAAGATCTAGTTCCGGCCGTACAGGATCCTCATTTATATTACAAGATTGCAGCTCAACCAATTCCGCTCCTTTTATCCAATCAAAGAAGTTTTCAAACTGTTTTTTTACTTTTTTATTAAAATTTTTCATTCTCTAATCTTATAGTTTTAAATAAAAATATTTAAATTTACTTTTTTTGCATTTTAGCGATGTGAATTTTACAGGTTAAGAAATATTTTTTGGATCCGGCATTCCGACTTTGTTATATCCAGCATCAACATAATGAATTTCTCCTGTTACACCTGCAGCGAGATCACTCAGTAAATACAAAGCAGAATTACCTACATCATGAATATCCACATTTCTTTTTAAAAATGAGTGATTTTCATTCCATTTATAAAGAAACTTTGCATCTCCAATGGCAGAAGCTGCTAAAGTTTTTATAGGACCAGCACTTATTGCGTTTACTCTGATTGTTTTAGCCCCTAGATCCCTAGCTAAATACTTAACACTTGCTTCTAATGCAGATTTGCAAACCCCCATAACGTTATAATTTGGAATAGCTTTTGTTGACTCATAAGTGAGGGTTAACATGCTACCTCCCTTTTTCATTATTTTTGAAGCCTCTTTAGCAACTTCTGTAAATGAAAAACAAGAAATCAGCATACTTCTTAAAAAATTTTCTCTAGTAGTATTTAAATACTCCCCAGATAATTCTGATTTATCAGAAAAAGCTACAGCGTGNACAATAAAATCTATTTCTCCCCACTTGGATTTAATATTTTCAAAAAGTTTAATAACTTCATCCTTTTTTTCAACATCACAACTGAAAGTTACATTTGAATTTAATTTTTCGGCTAAAGGTATCACCCTTTTCTTTAGAGCTTCACCTAAATAAGTAAATGCTAATTCTGCCCCTGACTTAGCAAGTTTTTGAGATATACCCCAAGCTATCGAGCGTTCATTTGCAACACCCATAATTAATCCCTTTTTTCCCTTCATTAAGCTCATTAATTATACCTTTTCAAAAACCAAAGTTGCATTAGTTCCACCAAAACCAAAACTGTTTGACATTACAGAGTTTAATGTTGCATTTTTTTCAACTTCAGTAATAATTTTATATTTTTTTGCCTCTTCATCCATATCAGTTATATTTGCTGAAGCTGCGATAAAGTTATTTTTCATCATAATTAAACAGTAAATAGCCTCGTGAACTGAAGTAGCACCCAAAGAATGACCAGCTAAAGATTTAGTAGAGCTAATTTTGGGTTTATACTCATTGAATACTTCTCCCACGGCTTTCAGTTCAGTTATATCTCCTACTGGCGTTGAAGTTCCATGAGTATTTATATAGTCAATTTTATTTCTCGCGGTCGTTAAGGCCATCTTCATACATCTTACAGCTCCTTCACCTGAAGGTGCTACCATATCATATCCATCAGATGTTGCACCATAACCTGTAAGCTCCGCATAAATTTTTGCTCCTCTAGATTTTGCATGCTCGTATTCTTCTAAAACTAATACACCACCTCCACCTGATATAACAAATCCATCTCTAGTTTTATCATAAGGTCTAGAGGCTTTTTCAGGAGTGTTATTATACTTTGATGATAATGCTGTCATAGCGTCGAACATTGCTGTCATTGCAAAGTGAACTTCATCGCTTCCTCCAGCAAAAACAATTTTTTGTTTTCCTAATTGAATTAGTTCCATCGCATTTCCAATACAGTGTCCACTTGTTGCACAAGCAGAACTAATTGTATAATTAACTCCCTTTATTTTAAAAGGAACAGCCAAAGTTGCTGAAGCAGTGCTAGACATAGTTCTCGGCACTACAAAAGGACCCATTCTCTTCGGACTCTTTGCTCTTGTTTTGTCCGCAGCTAATATCACATTCTCTATTGAAGGTCCTCCTGAACCCATTATCATTCCAGTGCTAATATTACTTACATCTTTTTCCTCTAATCCTGAATCTTTTACAGCTTCACTCATAGATACGTAATTATAAGCTGAACCAGGACCCATAAACCGTATGAATTTCCTATCTACATGGTCTTCAAGTTTTATATTTGGTTTGCCATGAACATTGCTTTTAAGATTGTACTCTTTGTATTCCTCTGAAAATGAAATTCCAGATTTTGAATTCAAAAGGGATTTATAAACTTCGTCTTGATTATTACCNAGACATGATACAATTCCNACACCNGTAATTACTACTCTNTTCATTGTTTAAAAAGTCCNACTTTTAAATTTTCAGCTTTNTAAATTATTTTTCCNTCNGCGCTTAATATACCATTAGCTAATCCAACTACAGCNCCTTCTTTTTTTAAAATNCTTTTCATATTNATTTCATAAGTNGCCATTTTNANNTTNTTNANAACNTCTCCTGTAAANTTNACAGAATTCACTCCTAANGCNCTTCCTTTACCTGGCTCNCCTACCCATCCTAAATAAAANCCAACNAGTTGCCACATAGCATCNAAACCTAGACANCCTGGCATTACAGGATCNNTTTGAAAATGACAATNNAAGAACCATAAANTTTCCTTAATGTCNAANTCNGCNTTAATAAATCCNTTTTTAAANTCNCCAANATCTTTTTTTATTTCAGTTATCCTGTCAAACATTAACATTGGAGGCAATGGAAGTTTTGCATTTCCTTCTCCAAATAAATCACCTTTGCCGCAAGCNATTAANTCNTCNTAATTAAAGCTATTTTTTTGCATAGATNAGGTTAGTAGTTTTTACTTGATTTATATACAATTTTATATAAATAATTGTAATATATATCAATAAATGACCAAGTTTATGAACCAAAAAAACGAAATTATAAATAAATTGAGAAGTTCAGGCCTCAGACCTACTAAACAAAGAGTTTTAATAGCTAAAAGTTTATTTGATAATCATAAAACTTTTCATTTTACAATTGAGACATTAAATCAAAAAATAAATAAAAATGGAGTTTCAAAAGTCTCTTTAGCAACAATCTACAATACAGTTGAAGCATTTACTTGCGCAGGATATTTAAAAGAAATTTTAACGAGTAAAAATAAAAGTTATTATGATACGAACATTAAGTCGCACCATCACTTTTATGATGAAGGCAGTAAAGAACTTACTGATATACATTATAGTCAAATAAAACTTAGCAAAGTTCCAATCCCTCCAAAAGGCAAAAAGATTAAAAATCTTGAAGTTGTAATTAGAATTCAAAAATAGCTATCTTTTATTGACTTTCTAGTTTAGAATTATTATAAACTAGAAATTGAGTTAAAATAATATGAGCGTAGAATTTAAAAAAGATGGAAACGGTAAATGCCCTGTCATGCACGGTGGTATAACAAAAGTAGGCGAGTCTAACACCGCAAGACTTTGGCCAAATAGCATTAATTTAGATATTTTACATCAACATGATACAAAAACTAATCCTCTTCCTGGATTCAAATATAGAAAAGAAGTTAAAAAATTAAATTTTAAAGCCTTAAAAAAAGATTTGTTAAAGTTAATGACTGACAGCCAAGAGTGGTGGCCGGCAGATTTAGGAAGCTATACTGGCTTAATGGTAAGATTAACCTGGCACCAAGTAGGAACCTACAGAGAATTTGATGGAAGACCGAACGTTGGCTCACACAGGTTCTCCCCGCAAGACTCTTGGCCGGATAATACAAATTTAGATAAAGCAAGACGTCTTCTTTGGCCAATAAAGAAAAAATACGGAAATAAATTGAGTTGGTCTGACCTAATGGTATTAGCTGGAACTATGGCTTATGAAAAAGCTGGGTTCAAAACTTTTGGTTTTTCATTTGGCAGGGAAGATATATGGGGACCAGAAAAGGATGTTTATTGGGGAAAAGAAACAGTTCCACTCGCTGTAAATAGATATGGTGACCCGCAAGACCGTTCTTCTCTCGAAGCTCCACTTGCAGCATCTCATTTCCAACTCGTTTATGTAAATCCAGAAGGTGTAGAAGGCAAACCAAATCCTATAAGAACAGCTATGGATGTTAGAGAAACATTTGGTCGAATGGGAATGAATGACGTAGAAACAGCAGCACTAACAGTTGGTGGTCATTCTATAGGCAGAGCCCATGGTAATGGAGACCCAACTAATTTAGGTCCAGAACCAGCAGGAGCCAGTATTCACGAACAAGGATTTGGATGGAATCAGAAAAATGGAACTGGAGCAAATCAAATAACTTCAGGTCTTGAGGGAGCTTGGACAACTAATCCTGACAAATGGGATCATCAGTATTTAGATCTTTTGTTGAATTATGAGTGGGAAAGTAAAAAAAGCCCAGCCGGTGCATGGCAGTGGGAACCCATTAATCTTGAGGAAGAAAAAAAACCAGTTGATTTAGGTGATCCTAAAAAGAAAGCTAGATTAATGTTTACCGACGCAGACATGGCTATGGCCATGGATCCAGAATATAGAAAAATTTCAGAGAGATTTTACAAAGACCCAAAGTTTTTTGAGGACTCATTTGCTCGTGCTTGGTTTAAACTAACGCACAGGACAATGGGAAATAAAGAAAATTATATTGGTCCTTGGGCTCCAAAAGAGGATCTTCTTTGGCAGGGTAACGTTATTTCCCCAAAAAAGAAATACAATGTAAATAAAATTAAAAAAATGATAGCAGCCAGCAAACTAAGCGCTAGTGATTTAATTATAACTGCCTGGGATAGTGCAAGGACTTATAGAGTAACTGATAAAAGAGGAGGAGCTAACGGAGCAAGAATTCGTTTAGCGCCAATGAAGGATTGGGAAGCTAATGAGCCCAAAAAACTATCAAAAATATTAAAAGTTTTAGAGGGTATAGCAAATAAAGCCGGAGTAACAGTGGCTGATACTATTATTCTTGCAGGAAATGTAGGGCTAGAAAAAGCAATTAAGAAAGCTGGCTCAAAAGTGAAAGTTCCATTTAATCCAGGCAGAGGAGACTCTTCTCAAAAACAAACTGAAATTAAAAATTTTAAATGGTTAGAACCGTTACACGATGGGTTTAGAAACTATGTAAAATCAGACTACTCAGCTATGCCAGAAGAGCTTTTATTAGAGCGTGCTTCTTTAATGGGGCTAACTGCACAAGAAATGACTTGTTTAATCGGCGGTATGAGAGTGCTAGGAACAAACCACTCGTCTGCAAAAAATAAAGGCGTATTAACAGATAGAGTTGGAACTCTAACAAACGATTTCTTTATTAATTTGGTTGATATGAAATACATGTGGAAACCAACTGGTAAGAATTCTTATGACATTATTGATCGTAAAACAAACAAAGTTAAATTTACTGCATCCAGAGCAGATTTAGTATTTGGTTCAAACTCAATACTCCGATCTTATGCTGAGGTATATGCTCAGGATGATAACAAAGAAAAATTTATAAAAGATTTTGTTGCTGTATGGACTAAGATAATGAATGCGGACAGGCCAAATCTAAAAAAATTAAATTAATATGACTGAATTAACTTCAGGGATTTTTAACTCAGCAAAAGAGGTATATAATAATAACAGGGGTTCAATTTTAAGAACAATTGTTTATACGATTGGTCACTTTGCAATTGCTATTACAGTTCTAATGTTAATAGCGGAAGTACCTTTTATGATAGCCTTAACCGACGCAATAGTAGAACCTTTAGCAAATGCAGTGTGGTACTTCTTACTAGATAAGTTTTGGGCTTCTAAAATGAAAAATTAAAGTAGTCCCCATAAACTTTCCTTTTTTATCCAACCTGCATATTTATCTGTTTTTACTTTACACCATTTTTTTTTACATTTTAAAATTTTAGTTAATCTGCCCTTTCTAAGTATTACCAATGGTTGCGAGTAAATTGTTGGACTTCTAAACATTATTAAATTGTCTTTAATCACAATAGCAGCCTTTTTTTTTGACAATTGAGATATGTGTATCCAGCCAGTATTGTTTTCATGATCTTTAATTTTTCTAAAATTATTAAATTTATCTTGAATTAAAACAGGTAAAAACTTTTTTTTATAAAATATTTTAATTGGATACTCTTTTGATGGACCTTGTCTTAAGTTTACCTTGTCATAACGTAAAGTTAAAAAATAATCCTCTTTTGAAAAAACATTGTTTTGAATAAAAAAAAAACTAAAGACTATAATTATAAATTTAAACATTTATTACTACATTTTGGATTAATTAATATTTTTGATTTTCTGAATTCAGTTTTTAAACCATTGAAAATTAATATTTTGCCAGATAAATCATTTTTTTGATTTAAAATTGTTTTTAATACTTCATTAGCTTGTAATGATCCCATAACACCTGCTACTGGAGAAAAAATACCCTCGGTTTGACAATTATTTTTTAAATTTGGAGGGCTTGGCATGAAACATCTATAACATGGACCCCTATTTTTAAAATTAAATTTCATGAGATGCCCGTCAAATTTACTTATTGCCGATGTAATAAGTATTTTTTTATTTTTTAAACAATAGTCGTTTATTAAGTATCTACTATAAAAATTATCTGTTCCATCGCATATTATATCGAATTTATTTATGATTTTTTGAATATTATTCTTTGATATTTTATCTTTAAAAGAAATAATTTCTGTTTTTTTATTCATTTTTTTTATCATTTTTTTGTTTGAATGACCTTGAACTTACCTATATCTTTTGAATTAAAAAGTGTTTGTCTACTTAGATTAGAAATTTCAATTTTATCAAAATCAGCTATACCTATCTTTCCAACACCTGAGGAAACCAAATACGTTACTAGAGGACACCCTAAACCACCTAATCCAATAATTAGGACACTTGAAGCGAATATCTTCTTTTGCCCGACTAAACCAACTTTTTTTAGGATTATTTGCTTTTCGAATCTTTTAAATTGACTCAAACTTATTTTCATTTTTTTATTATTTAGATAATGCTTTAATTAATATTTTTAGCATTTATTAAAAGTCTATCTAATATAATCTTAACTATCGTATTGGCAATGTAACTTTTTTTACTTTTAGCAATCGATTTAATTATTCCTTTTTTATCAATTATCGATACTTGATTATAATCAGAGTTAAATCCCGTTTCTTTTTTTGACACATCATTCGCTACTATTAAATCACAATACTTTTCTTTAATCTTTTTTTTAGAATTTAAAATAACATTTTCGGTCTCAGCGGAAAAACCAACAACAATTTTTGGTCGCGCTCTATTATTTTTACTAATAAATTCTAAAATATCATGATTTTTTTCAAATTTGACATATTCTGAATTTAAACTGTTTTTTTTTATTTTACTTTTTTTTTTAACAGTTGGTTTAAAATCAGAAACTGCAGCAGCACATATAGCAATATCAACTGGAATAGATTTTTTAACTTCATTTAACATTTCTTTTGCTGAAATTATTTTCTTAATCTGTAAACCATTCGAAAACCGAAGATTAGAAGGGCCAGTAATTAATTTTGTTTTTATACCTAGTCTGTTCAAGGCTATTGCAACTTCATACCCTTGTTTGCCACTAGACTCATTAGAAATATATCTTACTGGATCTAAATATTCTCTTGTTGGCCCAGTAGTTACTAATGCTTTCAAATTTTTATTTTTAACTAAATTTCTTTTTTCAAAATAGTTTTTTAGGTAAGAGAAAATTTGTCTTGGGCTTGACATTTTTCCTTCACCGTATTCACCACATGCCATTTCTCCCTTAATTGGCCCAATGAATAGATATCCATAGTCCTGTAAAATTTTAAAATTCTTTTGTGTAGCTTTATGTAGCCACATCCGCACGTTCATAGCTGGGACCAAAAGTATATCTTTGTTAGACGCCAGCAAGACTGTTGTAGCTAAATCTTCAGCCTTACCAATGCTAAGTTTTGTCATAAAATTTGCTGTAGTAGGTAAAACTATTATTATATCAGCCCATCTAGATAAAGAGATGTGATCAATTTCAGCTTCAGAATTTTTATCGAAAATATCTTCGAAAGTTTTGTTTTTTGTTAATGTTGTAATTGACAAAGGAGTTACAAATTCTTTTCCACTTTTTGTTAGAATCACTTTAATATTTACATTATTCTTTTTTAAAATTCTTATTAAATCTAGAGATTTATAAGCAGATATCCCACCTCCAATGATAATTAAAATTTTTTTATTTTTTAATGTCATGATTAATTAAAATACTAATAAAGCAATAATTACAATACCTAAAGAACAAATTACCAGGTTATTTCTGAAATTTTTAAACTTAAATTGTTCTAACTCCAAGTTTTTGTTATTTCCTGAATTTAAATTAAGTTTACCTTCCGCCATTAATTGTAAAGCATAATTCGCTTTGTCCATAATTTCTGGAAAATCAGGTATTCTCTTTATAATTTCTGAAGAGGTATGAATTGCTGTATCAAAAGTAGTTTTAGGACTTTTCACTTCCTTCAACCAACTCTCCAATACTGGTCTTGAAACTTCCCAAATATTAGTTTCAGGGTAAAGTTTTCTAGCAACACCCTCTACAACTACCATAGTTTTTTGCAGTATAAGCAATGGTGTCTGTGTTGGCATGTTAAACTTTTCTGTTATTTCAAAAAGTTGAGCTAATAAATTTCCACCGGATATATCTTTTATTGATTGACCAAATATTGGTTCTCCCACTGATCTTAGCGCTTGGGCGAACTCTTCCTTCGAGGCATCTTGCGGAACTAGTCCAGCTTTAAAGTGAACCTCTGCAACTTTGGTATAGTCTCTTTCAATAAAACCGTACAAAATTTCTGCCAAAAACTTTCTGTTATTTTTATCTAATCTGCCCATGATACCAAAATCTACAGGAATTATATTTCCCTCTTTATCAACAAATAGATTTCCCTGATGCATATCACCGTGAAAAAAACCATCTCTTACCGCTTGTTTCAAAAAATGTTGTATCAAATTTTCAGCTAAATTTTTTGAGTCGATTCCTAAATCTCTAATTTTATTATGCTCTCTAATAGATATTCCATCAACTTTATCTAAAGTTAAAATCCTCTTAGAAGTATAATTCCAATAAATTCGTGGAACATTAAAACCTTTATCGTTTTTCGTATTTTCATATAGTTCATTAGCAGCCGCTGCCTCAAAACGTAAATCCATTTCTATATTTGTAATTTCACGCAATAGATGAACAACTTCTACTAGCTTTAATCGTTTAGCTTTTGAAACGGTGCTTTCAATAATATATGCAAACAACATTAGCGCATCTAGTTCTTCATTAAATAATTTTTCAATATCTGGTCGTAAAATCTTAATAGCGACTTCATTATCATGATTTTCGTTCTTAATTTTAGCAATATGAACTTGAGCTATGGATGCTGCAGCAATTGGTTCACTTAATTCTAAAATATTCTTAAATTGCACATCTCCTACTTCCTTTTTAATAATTTTTTTTGCTTCATAAGTTTCAAAAGCAGGAAGTTTGTCTTGTAATTTTTCTAAGCTTATAGCTAGTTCTTCACCTATAATATCCGGTCGTGTTGCAAGAAACTGACCTAATTTTATAAAAGTTGTTCCCATTCCCTCTAAAGCGATGCAAAGTTTATCCCCAGGATTTTTTTGATCGTTAAATGTCTTTTTAGAAGACCCGATTGAGATCATATTAAAAAATAAATTAATTATAATAGGCAAATTATATATTTGATTAATAGTATCTACAGCTCCCGAAGTAGACAATTTTCTTGCTATCTTAAACAACTGAAAAACTCTTCTAAACATTTATATCTTCCATCCGGAGTGTATAGCAGAAATTCCATTATAAAGATTTCTATACTCAACATTTGAAAACCCATTTTTTTTAATTAAATTTAACAAATCAGATTGTGAATAAAAATTATTTATACTTTTAACCAAATAATCATATGGTTCTGATGAACCCACAACATATTTTCCAATAAAAGGAATTACCTTCGAGTATTTCTGATAAAGAGTATTTACAATTTCATTATTTACTTTAGAAAATTCTAAACACATAAATCTACCTCCGGGTTTTAAAACCCTATGAGCCTCCTTTAAAGACAGGTTTATGTCTGAAACATTTCGTATACCGTAACTAATAGAATAAAAATCAAAAATATTGTCACTAAAAGGCAATTTTTCAGCTGAAGCTTTGTACCATTTTATATTAGGGTATTTTATTAAATTATTTTTTCCAGTTTCATACATTTTTTTATTTGGTTCAACACAACATATTTCAGCAGAATTATTTGTTCTTTTTGAATAAAGTTTTGCAATATCACCAGTTCCTGACGCGACATCAATGAGAGTGTTATTTGATTGAGGCTGCATCCAATCTAATAATTTCTTTTTCCATGAACGATGTACACCAAAAGACATTATATCATTCATTAGGTCATATTGTTTATTCACTTTTTCAAATACAGAATTGACTAGCTTTGTTTTGTTTTGAATAGTATTTTTCATTAATAAATTATATGCCAGAATTACCAGAAGTTGAAGTTGTTAAAAAGACCCTAGAAAGTCAAATTAAAAATTTAACTATAAAAAACATCAAAATAATAGATAAAAATTTGAGATATGAAGTCAAAAAACAGAGTCTTAAAAAAATTATTGGATTTAAAGTAATAAAAATAAAAAGAAGATCTAAATATTTATTATTTTTATTCAATAAAAATTTAGTAATGATTGTTCATTTAGGAATGACTGGAAAGTTCTTTTTTGTAAAAAATAATCAAACAAAAAGTAGAACAAGTTTTTATTATGAAATCAATAATTATAATGAAAAACACAATAGGATTATTTTTATTCTTAACAAAAACATGCAGCTTATATATAATGATATAAGAAAATTTGGATTTGTAAAAGTTTTACCGAAAAACCAGTTAAAAAATGAATATCATTTAAAAACTCTTGGACCTGAGCCTTTGTGTGACAACTATAATTTTAAATATTTTAAAGATTATTTAATTGGAAAAAAAAAAAAAATTAAAGATCTATTGATGGATCAAAAATTTATTTCTGGGCTAGGTAATATTTATGTAAATGAAATTTTATTTCTAAGTAAAATAAAACCGGATAAGAAAGTTGATGTTTTAAATGACAAAGAGATAAAAAAGATAATTATTTATACAAAAAAAATATTAAAAAAAGCTATAATATTTGGAGGATCTTCAATAAAAAATTTCTCAAATAGTTCAGGCAAAAAAGGCAATTTTCAAGAGACGTTTCATGTTTATGGCAGGCTAGGGGACAACTGTTCTAACTCAGATTGTAAAGGAGTTATTAAAAAAATGTCATTGTCTAATCGATCTAGTTTTTTTTGTTCAAAATGTCAAAAATAATAGAGTTGACCATAATATTGCTGGCATATATATAGTTTAGCAAAATGCCCAATACTAAATCTGCAATTAGAAGAGTTCGAAGAGTCAAAAATCAGACTCGAGTAAATAAATTGAGAAAAAGTAAATATAAAAGTGCTATAAAAAAAATGGAATTACTTATCAAATCTAAGGATAAAGCAAAAGCTAAGAAATATTTTCCAGAATTTCAGTCAATTCTAATGCAGGTTGCTAAGTCAGGTACTATTAATAAACGAACAGCGGCTAGAAAAGTTTCGAAAATTTCAAAAAAATTTTAGCAATCTACAATTTGATTTTATTTAAAAAATAAAACTATATTTAGATTTACAAATTTTATTTTAATTATTTTTTTTTCAATTTTTAAGAGTATAAAATAATATTCTATCTCTACGTTAATACTACAACCTAAATAAATATTTTTTTCATTTACAACCTGCAGATACTTGCAAAAGATTTAAAAAAGAGTTTAAAGATATCTCTTAAAAAATAATTACATGGATAAAAATAATATCAAAAAGCAAAATGTTTATATTTCTGAAGAAGAAAAAACTATAGATTGGAATGAAATTCAAAACGCTTTTAAAAAAACATTTGGAAGTGAAATATTTACCAGCTGGCTTCAAAAGATTACATTAATCAAGGAATACAACGATTATTTAATATTGGGAGTACCTACGAGGTTTTTTAGAGATTGGATTGTATCAAGATATTTAGATAAAATCCTAGAACAGGTTAGAAGTTTTAAATTGAGCTTAAACAGAATAGAATTCAAAATTATTGAAGAAAGTAGCAGAACCCAAGACGTAGTCAAAATTGATGAATTTAATAAAGTAACAGAAATTAAAGACTCAATATTAAATTATAATAGATTAAATCCAAAATTAAATTTTAGCAACTTTATTGAGGGAAAGAGTAACGAAATCGCCTTATCATATTCTAAGAAGGTTTGTGAACACATTTCAAGATATAACCCTTTGTACGTTTGTGGAGGAGTGGGTTTAGGAAAAACACATTTACTAAATTCTATAGGGCTGGAGTTACAATCTGACAATAATGTTATGTACATTTCCGCAGAGCGTTTTATGTATCACTTCATAAAATCTATTAAAAAAAATGATATGGTAAATTTTAAAGATTTTTTTAGAAAATCTTCAGTTTTTATTATTGATGATATACAATTTATCAGGGGAAAAGAAAGCCTACAAGAAGAGTTCTTTCACACTTTTAATAGTTTAATGGACAAAGGATCTCAAATTATAATTTCTGCTGACAGAACACCAATGAAACTTGATCGAGTACAAGATAGAATAAAATCGAGATTAGCTGGTGGGTTGGTAGTAGATATAGAGGTTCCAGATTTGGATTTGAAAATTAATATTATAAAAGAGAAAATATTAGAAATACAAAATCAATTTAAAGAAAAAATAGATTTAAGCGATGAAGTAATTAATTATATTGCAAATGAAAGTAAAACAAATATTAGAGAACTTATAGGTATTTTAAATAGAGTTATTGCTTTTAGCAGGGTGCATAATAAAATTCTCACTGTAAATGATTGTAAAAATATTCTTAAAGATGTTTTTAGTCAAATTAGAGTTGTTACAGTAGATAAAATACAAAATGTAGTGTCAAATTTTTTCAACATACCTTTAAGTGATATGCTCTCACAGAGACGCTCAAGACCATTAGCTAGACCAAGACAAATTGCAATGTTCTTGGCAAAAAAAATGACATCAAGATCTCTCCCGGAAATAGGTAGAAGATTTGCAAACAGAGATCACACTACTGTTATACATGCTGTAAAAACTATAACTAGACTCTCTGAACAAGACGATGAAATGAAAAAAAATATAAATCAATTAAAAGGTCTTTTGTTAGAGCAATAATATAAATGCAATTTATCGTTAAAAGAGATATCTTATTAAAATCACTGAATTTTGTTCAAGGAATTGTTGAAAAAAAAAAATACACTACCTATACTTTCTAATGTTTTGCTTCAATCAAAAGATCAAAAATTATCAATTGTTGCCACTGATTTAGATATTGTTTTTTATGATCAGATTGAAGATGTAAAGGTTTTAAAAGAAGGAAGTACTACAACTTCAGCAGCAATATTATACGATATCTTGCGAAAAATATCCTCTAATTCTGAATTGAAATTTGACTTGAAAACAGAAAATAAATTAAGTTTAAAAAGTGATAATTCGGATTTTAATCTACTTTGTTTGCCAATTGATAATTTTCCCACATTCAACGATGAATTTGAACACCAAGAAATAACAATAAATAAAGAAAAGTTTTTAAAACTTTTAAATAAAACTAAAATTGCTATCTCAAATGACGATACTAGACATTATTTAAATGGAATATTTTTACATTTAACAGAAGCTCATGGTCGAAACTTTTTAACAGGAGTTGCTACTGATAGCCATAGATTATCTTCTAGCAGCATTGAAATAGATGATCCTGGTAGCTTTTCATCTTTAATTTGCCCAAGAAAGACAGTTTTTCAACTTTGCTCCTTATTAACAGACTCCCCAGGTAAATTATCAATGCAAACTAGTGAAAATAAAATTAAGTTTATTATTGGAAACATTAAATTAGTTTCTAAAGTTATCGATGGTAAATTTCCTGATTATCGAAAAGTTGTACCAACTAATAACGATAAATCTCTTATAGTTTCATCTAACGAATTTATTAGCTCTATTGAAAGAGTTACAAGTGTATCGTTGGACGGAAAAGAGGGAGTAAAATTAGCAATCAGCAAAGATACTGTTCAACTTTCAGTAAATAGTGCAAATTCTGGAGATGGAAATGAGATAATTAAAGCTAATTTCAATTCAGGTGCTTTAAGTATAAGTTTTAACTCTAAATATTTAATTGATATTGCTTCTGAAGTTAATGATAAAAGTATAAAGATGAATTTAAAAGATGCAATTTCTCCAGTTTTGATCGAAGACGCATCTGATAAAAATAGCTACTATGTTATAATGCCTATGAAAGCTTGATTTTTATGGAATTTATAAATTTTTTTTTATTTTAGGCTAAAAGTGTTGATATCTAATCATTCTAAGCAATGAATTAGTTCAGTGGTTTTCTATTAAGTTAAAAAAATGGTATAATTTTGTGTCTAATTTAAAACAATGTCAGAAAATTCAGCTTTAAAAAAGAGTACAACTTACGGCGCAGACTCAATAAAAGTACTTAAGGGCCTAGATGCCGTAAGAAAAAGACCAGGAATGTATATCGGGGACACCGATGATGGTTCAGGACTTCATCATATGGTTTTTGAAGTTATGGATAATGCAATCGATGAAGCATTAGCTGGATTTTGTGAAAATATTACAGTTATTATAAACAAAGATAATACTATTACAGTTGAAGATGACGGTAGAGGCATCCCAGTTGATATGCATAAAACTGAAAAAATGTCAGCAGCTGAGGTGATAATGACACAACTTCATGCGGGTGGAAAATTTGACCACGAATCTTATAAAGTATCAGGAGGTCTTCATGGAGTAGGTGTTTCAGTAGTTAATGCTTTGTCGGAAAAATTAGAATTAAATATTTTCCGTGATGGAAATGAATATTCAATAATCTTTAAGGACGGCAACACAGTTAAACCCCTAAAAAAAATAGGTAAAACTAAAAAAAAAGGCACTAGAATAAATTTTTTACCATCAAAAAATATTTTTTCTTCAACAAAGTTTAGTACGACAATTCTTGAAAAAAGAATTAGAGAGTTAGCTTTCTTGAACAAAGGAATCAGTATAACATTAATAGATCAATACTCTAAAAAAGATAAAGAATTTACTCATAAGTATGATGGAGGGATTGTAGAATTTGTAAAACATATTAATAATAAAAAACCTATTTTAGTTAATAAAAATGAAAAGGTAGTTTTTAAAAAACCAGTTTATGTTACAGCTACAAAAAACAATATTATAGTAGAATGTTCGTTCGAATGGAACTCGGGATACTCCGAGGAGGTTCTTCCTTTCACAAATAATATTCCCCAAAAAGATGGAGGAACTCACTTATTGGGTTTTAGAAGCGCTTTGACTAGAGTGATAAATAAATATTCTAATGAGAGAAATAACAAAAAAAATAAGGTTACCCTTTCTGGGGAAGATATTAAAGAAGGTCTAACAGCAGTATTATCAATCAAAATGCCAGATCCTAAATTTTCTTCACAAACAAAAGACAAACTTGTTTCATCCGAGGTAAGACTTATAGTTGAAAATATTATTAATGATAAAGTTTCAACATGGTTTGACCAAAATCCCTCAATAGCAAAGACTGTGCTGGAAAAAGTCACACAAGCAGCAATGGCTAGGGATGTTGCTAGAAAAGCGAGAGACAGCATTAGAAGAAAAGGAGCTTTCGAATTATCCGGATTGCCTGGCAAACTCGCTGACTGTCAAATACAGAAAAAAGAAGGAACAGAATTGTTTATAGTTGAGGGTGACTCAGCAGGAGGATCAGCTAAACAAGGAAGAGTTCGAGAATATCAAGCTGTTTTACCTTTAAGAGGAAAAATTCTAAATACTTTTGTAAACGGTAAGTCAAATGGTGATGATCAAGCTACAAAAGCATTATCTAAGATGATGTCATCTAATGAGATAGTAACTTTAATTAATGCATTGGGCACTGGATCTAAAGACTTTAATATTGAAAATTTAAGATACGAAAAAATTATCATTATGACAGACGCCGATGTTGATGGCTCACATATAAGAACTTTATTATTAACTTTTTTCAATAATCATCCTTTCAATCAATTGATTGAAAATGGCCATATTTATTTAGCTCAACCACCTTTATTCAAAGTTACAAAATCTAATAAAAGCGTATACATAAAAGATGAAAAAGCATTAGAAGAGTATATTTTAAATGTTTCAGATAAAACTGATAAAAAAATTAAAAAAGGATCAACTGATTATAATAAATTTATGCAGGAACAAAGAGAAAAGCTTTCTATACAAAGATTCAAGGGATTAGGTGAAATGAACCCCGAAGAACTATGGAAAACTACTTTAAATCCTGAAAATAGAACTATGTTAAGAGTGCAGTATTCTAAAGGCACAAAAGCAAAATCTAAAGATGATCAAAAGATGATAGAAGTTTTAATGGGTGATGAAGTTGCTCCTAGAAAAGACTTCATTACGAGCAATGCTCTAGACGTCGTAAATCTAGATATTTAAATTTTAGATGAATTTTTCTACTCTTTTTAGATTAGGAGAAAACCTTAATTTAGATAGAAAAACTCTTGTTTTTTTAAGGTGGATCGCAATTATAGGTCAGTTTTCAGCAATAACTTTAGTTTATTTTTATCTAAAGTTAGATTTTTTACAGTTGCATGCGTATTTAATCTTATTAATCGGAACTATAACAAATCTATATTTACAATTTAAAATTAAGTCGATTTCAATAAAAGATTTTAATGCGACCGTATTCCTAGTCTATGATTTATTACAATTAGCAGCTTTGCTGTACTTAACAGGCGGTATTTCCAATCCATTCTCATTACTTTTGATAATACCAGCTATTGTCTCTTCTACTTTTTTAAGTATGGGAACAACTATAATTTTAGGAATTATGACTATTGCCTTATTATTTATTCTATCGATTTTTCATTATCCATTGCCTGGAATTCACGAGCACTCAGAAATTTTTCCGAAATTATATTTAACTGGATACATTTTAGCAATAATTATTGGATTAGTATTTTTGAGTTATTTTGGAATTAGATTTTCAGGAGAGAGTAAAAGAAGAACAGACGCAATTAATAAAGTTCAGCAAGTTTTAGCAAAAGAGTATGAACTAGAGTCTCTTGGAGGGCAAGCTGCTGCAGCAGCGCATTCATTGGGTACCCCACTAGCTACAATTAATGTAGTGGCTTCAGAGCTTAAAAAAGAATTAGGGAATAATAAAGAATTTGTAAAAGATATAGATTTATTAATAACTCAAACAAAAAGATGTGGTGAAATATTGAAAAAAATTTCAAAAAAACAAATAACAGATGATGATTTTTTTAAAAAAACAAAACTAGGGGATTTACTTGAAGAAATAATCGAGTCATTTGAAGAAACTACTTCCAAAAAAATCTATTTAAATTTAGAAAATGATAATAATAAGATCTTTATTTCACGGTCTCCTGAAATTATTTATGGTTTAAGAAATTTCATAGGTAATGCAGTAAAATTTTCAAAATCAGAAATTGATATAGTCTTAATTAGCGACAAAAGTAAAATACAAATAGATATTAGTGATGATGGGCCTGGGTTTCCAGATGATATCATAGATGTACTTGGAGAACCGTACATAAAGTCTAAATCTGAGGATATTAATCAAAACGCTGGTACTGGACTAGGAACTTTTTTGGGTAAAACTCTTTTAGAGAGAGCTGGAGCCAAACTTTTATTTTTAAATATTAAAAATAAAGGTGCACTGGTAAAAATCTCATTTGATAGTAAAATATTATCTTAACTCGGCTCTTGTTGTGTCATACAATGAATCGCTCCAAAACCCCATATCAAAAAAGAACAATCAATTGGAATAACTGTTCTTTTCTTAAAATGTCTTTTAAAAATTTTTAAAACTACTAAGTCTTTGTTATCGTTGAACATCGGTACTAAAACTATTTTATTAGCAATGTAAAAATTAAGATAAGATGCAGGAACTCTTACATTATCAATATATTTCGCACCAGGCATAGGAATTTTAACAATCTTGAAATTATTTTTATTTTTATATTTTTTCAGAATTTTATAATTTTGTCTTAAAATATTATAATTAGCATCATTTTTGTTCTCCTCGTAAGCAACAAAAATTTTTTTTTCATTAACAAACCTAGCTATATCATCAATATGTCCATGAGTGTCGTCTCCAACTATTCCTTTACTTAACCATAAAACTTTTTTAATTCCTAAAAACTTATTAAATATATTTTCATATTGTTTTTTTTTAATACCAGGATTTCTCTCTTGTATTTTACTTTGTAAACACTCTTTAGTTGTCATAAGTAGTCCCTTTCCATTAACATCTATTGAACCTCCCTCTAAAATAATTCTTCTATTATTCTGTTTTGGTTTTATTGACTTTAATTTAAGTAAATTGTTAATTTTATTACAAATTTTGTTATCAAGACTAAAGTTTTTATATTTTGCCCAAGCATTAAAATCCCAGTCAATAAGGGCTTTTTGATTTAATCTATTTTTTACAAAAATTGGAAAGGAGTCTCTTACCCAAACTCTGTCAGTTTTACAAACTATATAACTAATATTTTTAGTATTAGCTAAAAAAACTTTTAGTAGTTGATTTATTTTTTTTTTGGCTTTTTTATTCTGAATTAGAATATTTACCTTCTGAAATTTACAAATTTTTGAAATAATTTCTGCAAACACACTCGGTATTAAATTAAATTTATTGGGCCAATCTTCTTTATTATGTGGCCAAGCTATCCAAGTAGATTTTTGTTTTTCCCACTCAGCTGGCATTCTATAGACATCATTTTTTTGTTTGCTAAGCATCTCTTGGGTTTTTTAATATGTCTTTATAATATTCTATTCTTCTATCTCTAAAGAATGGCCAATGTCTTCTTGCTGTCTCCACTTTTTTATAATCTATATCACAAACAAGGATTTGTTCTGACAGTTTAGCCTTTTTGATAATATTTCCACTGGGATCAAATATTACACTATTTCCCCAAAACTCTAATTTTTTTGATCCTTGTATTTCTATTCCTATTCTATTAACTGCAGCAACATAAACGCCATTCGCAATTGCATGTGATCTTTGGACTGACAACCAAGAATTTAGTTGAGTCTTTCCAAATTTCTTTTTTTCTTTTGGATGCCAACCTATTGCAGTAGGATAAAAAATTATTTCTGCCCCTTTTAAAGCAGTAAGTCTAGCTGCTTCTGGAAACCATTGGTCCCAGCAAATTAATGTTCCTAAAGTACCTTTAGAAGTTTTGAAAGATTTAAAACCAAGATCCCCAGGTGTAAAATAAAATTTTTCATAATATTGTGGATCATCAGGTATATGCATTTTTCTATATTTACCTTTAATCTTACCGTTCTCATCAATTATTACACAAGTGTTATGATAAATTCCTGAAGTTCTTTTTTCAAATAAAGATAAGATTAAAATTATTTTAAGTTTTTTTGCTATAGGAGAAAAAATTTCTGTCGTGGTACCGGGAATCTTTTCTGCCAAATTAAAATTTGAGTGTTTTTCACTTTGACAAAAATAATTTGTTAAAAATAATTCAGGCAAACAAATAATATTTGCTCCTTTTTTTTTAGCCGCATGAATTTTTGATATAGCATTTGAAATATTTTTACTTTTTTCAGACGACATTTTCATCTGTATCAAAGCTACTTTAACTCTACTCATATTATTATTTGAAAATTTTTTGAAAATTTCTTTTTTCCCTATTTTTCCAGTTTTGTCTGTGATAGGCGTCACTAGCTATTAAAGGTAGAACGCTAGTAGCTTCTGCAAAAACCATTTGCTCTCTCGCTATATCAACTTTTCCCCAAGAACTAGCTTCCTTCAAAGTTGAACTACTACATGCACCATCTCTAGTATCAGCGACAGTAATTTGTATAGCATACTTATGCATATCTACTTTTTTCCCTAAAAGGTCTGCACAAACAACAGTATCTTGTATAAAGTTTTTAGGAACTCCACCTCCTATCATAATTAACCCAGATTGTTTTGATTGAATCTTAATCTCAGTTAATTCTCTCATTTCTCTTATAGAGTCGATAGTTATATGTTTTTTTGGATTTTGTTCTTGATGCATTACTAGCCCAAAACCTGCTGAGCTATCTGTAAAAGCTGGGCAAAAAATTGGTACATTATTTTCATAAGCCATTTCAATTAAGGAACCTTTCTTTTTTGCATTCTTTTTTAAATACTTGCCTAATTCTCTTATAAATTCTCTTGAAGTGTAAGCTCTAGGACTTAATGAATTGGCAATATTACAAATCGTTTGATCACAAGCTTGAAGTTCTTCTTCATCTATATAGGTATCATAGATTCTATCAATATAATTGTTACGAAGTTCTGTATCGTCCTGAAATTGAGATCCTTGGTAGTGTTTAAATCCTAGAGCCTCAAAAAAATCCATATCAATAATTGAAGCTCCTGTAGCTACCACAGCATCAACCATATTATATTTAATTAAATCTGAGTAAAGATTCATGCATCCACCAGCAGAAGTAGAACCAGCGATTGTAAGAAAAATAGAGCAGTTCCTATCTGATAGCATTTCATTGTATATTTTAGCAGCATTTGCCGTATCTCTCGAGGTGAAAGACATTTTACTCATCCCTTCAATTATTTTTCTAGCATCAAAAGAAGTTATATCAATGTGTTCTACAGGATTTTTTAAAAATGATTTCTTATTATGTCCAAGAACTGGACTGTTTTTTTTTGTCATTAGGCAACCAAGTAGTCAACTTTACTCGCATCATCATATAAAGACATAATTGGTTTGTCATTTAATTCAAAAATTTCATTCGAATAAAAACCATTAAACTTTGTTCTGAATGTTAGACCATAGGCACCAAGTTGACCTAGTTCTATGTAATCACCTTCTTTAATATTATTAGGCAGCAAAAAAGGGCCCTTCATATAATCTAAGCTATCACACGTAGGTCCAAAAAAACTAAAAGAAGTTAATTTTTTAGAAAGAATTCTACCATTTGTTATCATTTTTGAAGGCAATACAAAGTTTGGGACTCCAGCGTCAAATAATGAACCGTAAGTACCATCATTGATATACAGATTTTGTTTTTTTCTTAAAATGACTTTAACTATTGTTGAACCACTCTCAGCCACTATTGCTCTTCCTGGTTCACAAAATATCTCAGGTAGCTTTATTAATTTTAGTTTTTTAAGCGATTTTTTTATTTCGTTAAGATAGTTACTTAACGGTTCTGGATTTAAATCTGGGTAAACTGATGGAAAACCACCACCTATGTTTATAATGTCAGGAACAATCTTTGTTTTCTTAATTATGTTTCCAATTTCTTCAATACCTTTCGAATAAGAAATTTTATGCATGCACTGAGATCCTACATGAAAACTGATACCCAACTTTTTTGAATGCTCTTTACACAACCTCACAAGTCCAAGAGCTTCAGATGAAAATGCCCCAAATTTTCTAGATAAATCAATTTCAGCATGTTCGTTTGAAATAGCNATTCTNACNAATANNTTTAAATCNTTNGCNNNNTTNGTNGCTNGCATANTATTTNTNTAAGTTCNTCNTTGNTATCTANNGNAAANNTTCTNACNCCATAATCAAAATAAGCNGAAGAAATACTNTCTTTGCTTTTAATTGTATGCATNAANTNTAGANTTNNTCTCNGNNTTAATCTTTTTAATTAATTTNATNTCANTTANAGANGCAACNTCAAAATCTNTTATNCCATTTGNTATTATNTNTNTTATNACTTTTTCATNNGGATTNGTTTTNACAGCGTAAAGNNTTTTNCCNGGNAANTTNTCTTTNAAAAATTTTNNNGATTTTTTAATNNNNTCNGNCCGTATNCANTATACGGGNTANTCNGGNTTNAGTNNNTTAACTANTTCGTTAACTGTNTTCAAATTTTCGCATTTCATGTGTCCCTCNTTANTTTACACAGAAGGCTNTTTAAAAAATTTTAGCAAAAAAAACCTTATAATGACGCATTTAAGGTTTTTTATTCGTTATGTAAAGAAAAAAAACACAATTAATACAGTTGAATTAATGATCTCAATACCTATATAGATAAGTATGAGAACCCAAAAAAAATATCCTGATCAACTTAATCTGGCCAATTTTACAGATAAGTCCTTGTTAATATTGGATGATGATGATCCTCTGAGAGGAAGGCTAGCCAGAGCCATGGAAAAAAAGGGATTTGTGATAAAAGAGGCTAAAACTGTAGCTGAAGGTCTGCAAGTAGCCAAAAATACCCCCACAAGCTTTGCTTTAATCGACTTAAGACTTGAGGATGGAAACGGACTAGATGTTGTAACTGAGCTATCTAAGGCCAAAAAAGACTGTAGAATAGTAATGTTAACCGGATATGGTAATTTACCAACCGCAGTAGCTGCTGTCAAAGCTGGAGCAATAGACTACATGGCTAAACCAGTGGATGCTGATGATGTAGAAGCGGCATTACTTGCTTCTCCGGAGTCAAAGGCTAAACCACCAGAAAATCCAATGTCAGCTGATAGGGTAAAATGGGAACATATTCATAGAGTATTCGAGTTATGTAATAGAAATGTTTCTGAAACTGCAAGAAGACTAAAAATGCACAGAAGAACTCTACAAAGAATTCTATCTAAAAGATCACCCCGTTAAACTAAATAATTTTCTTAATTTTTTTAATATAATTAATAGTGAACGTCGCTAGTAAAATTTTAAATAATTCAGCTAATAAAAAAGGTTTTGCACCTAATTCAAAAATTGGTTTATCCCAACCAATTAGAAACCCAAGCCAAAAAATTCCAAGAACATAAATAAAGCTTGTTGCGAACAATAATTTTAAAAAATTTTTAATTAAATTAGTGGTATAATTAAATTTTCCAGCAAAAAAAGCTGTAATCAAAAAACCAACTAGATATCCCATGGTTGGACCTGTAAAATAAACTAAACCCACTCCTTTTTCAGGTGTCCCAGAAAAAACAGGCAGTCCTAGTATTCCTTCAAATAAATATAATGTTATAGTAAAAACACCTAGTTTCCAGCCAAATCCAATACCAATTATTAAAACAATTAATGTTTGCATTGTCATAGGCACAGGGTAAAAAGGAATTTTAATTTTAGCCGATATAGCCAATAGAATAGTTCCAACTAAAGCTACAAATATATTTTTTACTAGTTTGGATTGAGATAAATTTTTAACAAGTTCCATATATATATATTTATATTTTTTTATAATTAAATCTACTTATTTGTTAATTGTACAAATACATCCTCTAAATCACCATCTTCTGTGATAATATCAAGTATTTTTACATTATTTTGGCTTAAATAATTAATTATTTGTCCAAAATCAAGAGTATTTTTTTCATAAGTAACTGAAATTGAGTTATTAGAATTAATCACAAACTTAGCATTTTTCATTTTTAAAGTTGCATTTTTTTCAATATTTTCTACTTTTAAATTTATATTTTTTGTCTGTATTCTGTCCAGAAGTTTTTGAGTAGTATCAAGAGCAACTAAATTACCTTTATCTATAATTGCTATTCTGTCACACATTTCTTGAGCTTCTAAAAGATAGTGGGTTGTTAAAATTATTGTTACTCCCTGACTATTTAATTTTTTTACGTTCTTCCAAAGATTGCTTCTTAATTCAACGTCAACACCAGCTGTTGGTTCATCTAATATTAAAATAGGAGGCTGATGAACCATCGCTTTTGCAATAAGTAATCTTCTTTTCATTCCTCCAGATAAACTTCGAGAATAAGCATTGGCTTTATTTTCTAAAGCTACCATTTTCAAAATTAAATCAGTAATCCGATCTTTTTTAGTAATGCCGTATAACCCAGCCTGTAACTCAAGTAATTTTCTTGGACTAAAGAATGCATCCAAATTTACCTCTTGGGGAACTATTCCAATTGAAGCCTTAACCTGACGCGGGTTTTTATCAATATCAAAACCCCAAACATTAATAATACCCTCAGTTTTTGAAACTGTTCCTCCTAAAATATTTAAAAATGTTGTCTTGCCAGCCCCATTGGGTCCCAGTAAACCAAATATTTCCCCTTGTTCTACTTCAAAACTTAAATCGCACAGAGCTTTATTGTCTTTTTTGTTTTTGGAATCCGAGTAAATCTTTGTAAGATTTTCAACAGTTAAAGCATATTTATTCATAGTTTGATTAAAAGTCAGTCAAAGATTAATGTAATATATATATATGAGTTCCATAAAAAAAACAGATCATTATTATTTAATAGATGGGTCAGGTTATATTTTTCGAGCATATTACGCTTTACCTCCATTATCTAGAAAAAGTGACGGTCTTCCTACCGGAGCAGTCAGTGGTTTTTGTTCAATGTTATTTAAATTGTTAGAGGACGCAAGATCGGATGATTCAAAAAATAAACCAACTCATTTTGCAGTAATTTTTGACTCTGCAAGAAAAAATTTTAGAAATGAAATTTATAAAGAATACAAAGCCAACAGAGCTGAAGCACCAGATGATTTGGCTCCTCAATTTGAATATATCAGAAAATCAGTTAACGCCTTTAACTTACCTTCAATCGAACTTCTTAATTATGAAGCCGATGACTTAATCGCAACTTATGCTAAAAAAATTACTGAAGCAGGAGCTCAAGTAACAGTAATATCTTCAGATAAGGATTTAATGCAACTAGTTTCTAGCAAAGTAAGACTTTTTGATCCAATGAAGAGCAGAGTGATAGGTGAAAAAGAAGTACTAGAAAAATTTGGAGTAAAACCAAATCAAGTGATAGACGTTCAATCCTTAGCAGGAGATAGTTCAGATAATGTCCCAGGCGTGCCTGGAATCGGAATAAAGACTGCAGCTGAATTAATACAAAAATATAAAAATTTAGAAAACTTACTAGAAAAGGCATCTGAAATTCCTCAAAATAAAAGAAGGGAAACACTTTTGTTAAATAAAGATAAAGCTTTGCTAAGTAAAAAACTTGTTACTTTAAAAAAAGATGTACCAGTAAAAAATGAACCAAATGAATTTATAATTAAAGATATTGATAAAGATAAACTTTACGAATTTCTAAGAGAGATGGAATTTAATAGACTCTTAAGCCAAGCTATTAGTTTTTATGGAGAGGGAGGCCATCATTCTGAAAATCAGGTTTTATCAAAAAAAGTCTCCAAGATAAACACAAAAATATATAAAAGTATTTTAACAGAGAAAGATTTAGATGAACTAATAAATATTTTAAATGATAAGTCTGTAATTGCTGTAGACACAGAAACTACTTCATTAAACCCTCAAGAAGCAAGTTTAGTTGGTATTTCAATTAGTTATGAAAACAATAAAGCCTTCTATATCCCACTTGGGCACAAAGATGTCAAATGCTTAAATAAGGAATTAGTTTTAAAAAAACTTAAAATAATTTTAGAGGATCCTAGTATTAAAAAAGTCGGTCAAAATATTAAATATGACTTTATAATTTTTAAAAATAATGATGTAAAACTTAGTCCTGTAGATGATACAATGTTATTGTCTTATACTTTAGATGCAGGAAATAATCGACATAATATGGATACTTTAGCAGAATTACATCTTGGTCATAAAACTATAAGCTTTAAAGATTTAGTTGGAACTGGAAAAAAACAACTAAATTTTTCTGAAGTAGAACTGAAAGCAGCTACAGAGTATGCTGCTGAAGATGCAGATGTTACATTGAGATTATTTAAAATTTTATCAGAAAGAGTGGCTGAAGAAAAATTAGAAAAAATTTATGAAATATTTGAAAAACCAATGATAAAGATATTATCTAAACTAGAAACTAATGGAATAAAGGTAGATGATATTTATCTAAAAAAACTATCAAAAAAATTTGAAGATCGTTTAACAAAAATTGAAAAAGATATTTACAAACTTTCTGGAAAAAAATTTAATATTGGTTCTCCCAAACAATTAGGTGAAATTATTTATAATGAACTAAAAATAGCAAAATTAAAAAAAACAAAAAAGGGAAGCTTAGCAACAAGTGCTAAAGTATTGGAAGATTTAGCTTTAACAGGTCACAAATTTCCAAATTTAATACTAGAATGGAGACAAGTATCAAAACTAAAAAGCACCTACACAGATGCTCTACAAGAGCATATAAGTAAAAAAACTAAAAGAGTTCATACCTCATTTTTGTTGGCTGCTACAAATACTGGCAGGTTAGCTTCAAGCGACCCTAATTTGCAAAATATTCCTATCAAAACACCTGATGGTAAAGAAATTAGAAAAGCATTCGTTGCAGATAAAAACAATATACTTATTTCTGCAGATTATAATCAAATTGAGATGAGAATACTTGCTGATATGGCCGATGTAAAGGAGTTAAAAAAGGCTTTTAAAAATAACCAGGATATTCATGCGTTAACAGCTAGTCAGGTATTTAATGTTCCAATTAATAAAGTTACAGAGGAATTTAGACGTAAAGCCAAGGCGATTAACTTTGGAATAATTTATGGGATTACACAATACGGACTTGCAAAACAAATATCTGTATCTAATCAAGAGGCACTAGATTTTATTAATGCTTATTTTAAAAAATTTCCAGAAATAAAAGATTATATGAATACAACAATCAAAACTTGTAGAAAAAAAGGTTATGTTACAAATATTTTTGGAAGAAGGATACATTTAAGAGGCATAAATGACAAAAATTTCAGCGTTAGAAGTTTTCAAGAGAGAGCTGCGATCAATGCCCCAATCCAAGGATCAGCTGCAGATATTATTAGATTGGCAATGATAAAAATTGATAAAATCTTAGAAGAAAAACAGATTGCAAAAATGCTATTGCAAATACATGATGAATTAATTTTTGAATGTTCAGAAAAAAAAGAAGCTTCAGTTAAAAAAATTATTAGAGACTCCATGGTATCTATATCAAGTTCAGATCATCACTTGTTTTCTATTCCTTTAGAAGTCAGTATAAATTCAGGTAACAATTGGGGAGAAGCACATTAGACGCCTAAATTTTGACAATAAAATCATGAAAATGATTGTATGACACAAACAATTGCTCTAGTTGATGACGATAGAAATATTTTAACAGGAATAAGTATTGCTCTTGAAAGAGAAGGCTTTAAAGTTCAAACGTATATAGACGGAGAGTCTGCATTAATTGGATTAACTAGAAACCCTCCAGATTTAGCTGTGTTAGATATAAAGATGCCTAGGATGGATGGAGAAGAACTATTAAAAAAATTAAGAAAAAAAATGTCAATACCAATCATCTTTTTAACTTCAAAAGATGAAGAAGTTGATGAATTACTTGGTTTAAAATTGGGTGCAGATGATTTTGTAAAAAAGTCTGGAGGATTTTCAACCAAGGTTTTAATAGAACGAATTAGGGTACAATTGAGAAAAAAAAATAATGTGGTTGATGATACGAAAAATATAATTAGTCATGGAAAATTAAAATTAGACCCATCTCAATTAGAATGTGAATGGAATGGCAAACCACTGCCTGATAAATTAACAACAACGGAATTTTTAATTGTTAAGGAATTAGCAAAAAGACCGGGTGTAATCAAAGAAAGAGCGCACCTTATGGATATTGCGTACAAGGAAAATACAGAAATAGAGGATAGAACTATAGATAGTCATGTAAAAAGGATTAGAAAAAAGTTCAAAAAAGTGGATGAAAAATTTTCTGCAATTGAAACTAGATATGGAAGTGGGTATAGATGGAATGTTAGTTAATGATACAAAAAAAAACAGCATCAATTTTAAGAAAATTTCTATTATTTAATTTAACTGTTTTTTCTATACTCGGAATTTTTACAATTCTATACTTAAAGGCGATCCAACCTAACCTTGAGAAAAAAAGATCAATCGATCACTATATTGTAATCAAAAATACAACAGATCACCTCGAAAGATTAAATATCAATCTTAATGAAAATGATATTAAAACTTTTTTACTTTCAACAAGATTTTTATTTCAAAGTTTAGATAGAGTGAGGTTCTATACGAAAGAAGGAGATTTAATTGGAGATACAAATATCTTAGATTTAGATCAAAGTGTTTTTAGAAGATCAGACGCTGTAATCGAGGAAACATTGAATGGTCAGATGAAAAATACAGACAAGACAAAAAAAATTATTATAGAAAAAAATGAAAATTTTATTCAAGACTCAATATTAAATAAGTATCAAGATGAACCAATTACTATTTCAGAAACTATTCAAAATAATTTTTTTGTTAGCACATTAAGCAAGATTGAAATTAATAATAAGGATATTGGATTTATAGTAGTATCTGAACAAGCCAATGAAATTTTAAACGCTGTTAAAGAAAGAAAAGATTTTATTATCAGAACTGTAATAGCAGTAGCACTTGTAATACTAATTTTTTCTCTTTTCTTAAATAAATATATTTTAAAACCTATAGGCTTACTAGTCGCATTTAGTGAAGCAATAAAAAAAAAATCCAACAAAAATGTTGATATTAAAAACTTTTTTGTCAGAGAAGATGAAATTGGAAAATTAACCAAGTCTATTGATGAGATGACCAAAGAACTTCAAAAAAGAACGAATAGAGCTGAAACCTTTTCTAATGATCTTGCACATGAAATAAGAAATCCATTAGCTTCTTTAAAAAGCGCCTCTGAACTTTTAGACAAAACTACACAAAAGATTGAAAGTGAAAAATTACTAAAGATTATAAATCATGACGTAGAAAGAATAGAAAGACTAATAACAGATTATTCTCAAATGTTGAAAGATGAAGCATCATGGTCGAGTGAAAAAATGAGCAAGATAAATGTAATCGAAATTATCAACAGTGTAGTTGATGATTTTCAGCAAGATTTAAAAAATCAAAATAAAAAAATTAAGATACAAATTTTAAAGAAAATTGTATCTAAAAATGGTAATTATATTTTAGGCATTGAAAATAGAATAGAACAAGTAATTGCGAACTTATTGGATAACTCCATTTCTTTTAGTGAAGATAATAATATGATAGAAATTAATATAGAAGAGACCTCTAACAATCTAATAATACTGATAAAAGATGAGGGTCCAGGCTTTTCTGAAACTTCACCTCAAAAGATATTTAAAAGATTTTACAGCAATCGACCTAAAAGCTTTGGAAAACACTCAGGATTAGGTCTAAATATAGTAA
>NHIU01000039.1 GCA_002169755.1 Candidatus Pelagibacter sp. TMED197
GATGCAAGAAAAAAATGGATAATAGGCTCTTTAAGTTCAACTGGTAAAATTTTCATTGATGAGGGTGCTGTAAAAGCTCTATTAAATGGAAAAAGTTTATTAGCCGCAGGAGTCGTAAAAATAACAGGTTCTTTTGATAAAGGAGAAAATGTCTTAATTTTAGATCAAAAAGCGAATCAATTAGCGAGAGGATTGGCATCATTTAATTCAACAGAAATTGGAAAAATCAAAGGTAAACAAAGTAATGAAATAGAAAAAATATTAGGGTATTTAAGTAAATCTGAGATTATTCATAAAGACAACATGGTAAAGCTATAAATGCAATATTTAGAAAAAATTGGCAAGAATTCGAGAAAAGCTTTTGAGGATCTAAAAGCTATAAAACATGACAAAATTAAAAAGGTCTTAAAAGATTATAACAATGCATTGTTAAGGAATAAACGAAAAATTTTAAGTGAAAATCAAAAAGACATAAGGAGTGCAAAACGTCAAAACCTTATAGATAGACTTATATTAAATGACAAAAGAATTGAAGGAATTAGAGAATCAATAAATGAAATTTCAAAATTTAAAAATCCTATAGGTAGAGTTATTGAAAGTTGGAAAAGACCAAATAAATTAAAAATTAAAAAAGTTACAACTCCTATTGGAGTGATTGGAGTGATTTATGAAAGTAGACCAAATGTAACTGCTGATGTTGCTGCCTTAAGTTTAAAATCAGGTAATTGTTGTATTCTAAGAGGAGGGTCTGAAGCATTTAATTCTAATAAAATTTTAGCTAATATTTTCAGAGATAAGTTGCAAAAGAACAAAATAAATAAAAATTGTGTTCAATTTATAGAAAAGAAAAATAGAAATATTGTAGACGGTATGCTTTCACAAATGAGCAAGTATATTGATGTCATTGTTCCAAGAGGTGGAAAAGGATTAGTTGCAAAAGTACAAAAATTATCAAACGTACATGTTATTGGTCACCTCGAGGGACTATGCCATATTTTAGTAGATAAAAGTTCCAACCTTGAGATGGCCAAAAAAATAATTGTAAATGCTAAAATGAGAAGAACTAGTATTTGTGGAGCAGTAGAAACTCTTCTCATAGATAAAAATGCATTAAAATCACATGGAATAGAAATTATAAAATCGCTTATAAAATCAGGATGTGAAGTAAGAGTTGATAGTGAACTTAATAAATTATTTAACAACAAATTAAGAAAAGTTACCAAAAAAGATTGGCAAACAGAATATTTGGACGCGATTATCTCAGTAAAAACTATTCAAAATATTCAAGAAGGAATTAATCATATTTTAAAATATGGAACGATGCATACAGACAGTATAATTACAAATAATTCAAAAAATGCTAAATTGTTTTTAGAAAAAGTTAATAGCTCAATTGCTATGCACAATGTTTCCACTCAATTCGCTGACGGTGGAGAGTTTGGATTTGGAGGGGAAATTGGAATTTCAACAAATAAACTACCACCAAGAGGTCCCGTGGGAATAAATCAATTAACATCCTATAAGTATTATGTTTCGGGTAAAGGAATAATTAGACAATAATCCATGTTAATTTCTAGAAAAAAATCTATCGGTATTTTTGGTGGAAGTTTTGACCCACCTCACAAAGGACATATCAAAATTTCTAAAATCTGCTTGAAAAAAATGAAATTTGAAAAAATTTATTGGGTTGTTACAAAAAAAAATCCATTTAAAAAAAAACCTACATTTTCATTGAATGAAAGAATGGTAAAATCCCGCAAAGCAGTTAAAAAAATCAAAAAAATAAAAGTTTTATTCTTAGATGACAGGGTCAAATCGTCACGAACTATAAATATAGTGAATTATTTGAAAAAAAAAAATAAGAAAAAAAAATTATACTTAATATTAGGTTCAGACAATTTAATAAGTTTTCATAAGTGGACAAGTTGGAGAAAAATAGTTAAATTAACAAAATTAGTTGTTTTTTCTAGAAAAGGATATGGTAAAAAGAATGAAGGTTCTACTGTGGAAAATTTTTTGAAAAAAGAAAACATTATTTATATGAATAATAAATTTATTAATGTTTCGTCCTCAAATATTAGAAGAAACTACCATAAAAAATATTTATGAAGATAATAGATATAAAAAGAAATATAGAAAGTATCTTAGATAATAACAAAGCTACAAATATTGTTTGCATAAATTTAAAAAATAAATCTTACATTGCTGATTATATGATAATTGCATCTGGTACATCATCTAGACATTTACAGGCCTTATCTGAAATTCTTGTTTCTGAACTTAAAAAAATTGGTTTGAATGATTGTAAAATTGAAGGTCGTGAAAGCGCTGATTGGAAGTTAGTGGATACAAATGATATTATAATTCATATATTCCATCCTGAAAAAAGAGAATTTTATGATTTAGAAAAAATGTGGTCAGAAGAAATACCAAAACAAAAGGCAATGATATGAAAAAGTGTGTATTTTTAATTATATTTTTTTTAAATTTTAACCTGACGCATTTAAAAGCAAATAGTGAATTATACAATAAGATTGATTTATTTGGTGAAGTTTTAGAGAAAATTAAAGAGGATTATGTTGATGAAGTTGACCAAACTGGGTTAATGGACTCTGCTATTAACGGTGTCCTTCAATCATTAGATCCCTATTCTGCATATATGAGTCCTGAATTATTTACAGAAATGCAAACAGATACGCGGGGAGAGTTTGGAGGCTTAGGAATTGAAATAGGAATGGAAGCTGGTGTGGTTAAAGTTATATCGCCGATAGATGACACTCCTGCAGCAAAAGCAGGGATAAAAGCTGGGGATTACATTGTTAAAATTGGAGATGAGCAAGTTCAGGGAAAATCTTTAATGGAAGCAGTTAAAATAATGAGGGGGCCAGTCGGTACAGATATAAAACTAACGATCAGAAGAAAAAATGTTAAAAAACCCCTTGAATTTAAAATAACAAGAAAAATAATTGAAATTAAATCAGTAAATTCAGAGATTTTAGGTGAAAAAGAAAATTTAGGTTACATTAGACTAAAATCATTTAATGAAAATAGCGATAAACAATTTTTAAAAGTTGTTAAAAAATTTGAAAAAAACTTAAAACTCAAAGGTTATATTATAGATTTAAGAAATAATCCTGGAGGACTACTAACGCAAGCAATTAATATAACTGATTTTTTTTTAGAAGAAGGTGAAATAGTCTCAACCAAAGGTCGAAAATTATTAGAAACTCGAAAATTTTTTGCGAGAAAAGGCGATGAAATAAAAGGTAAACCAATTGTAGTATTAATCAATAACGGTTCAGCTTCTGCATCTGAGATTTTCGCTGGAGCTTTAAAGGATCATAAAAGAGCAATAATTTTAGGAGAAAGCTCTTACGGTAAAGGATCAGTGCAATCTGTAATTCCATTAAGAAATGGGGGCGGCATGAGATTAACTATTTCAAAATATTATCTACCCTCTGGAAAATCTATTTCTGAGGTAGGAGTAACACCAGATATTCTAGTTGAAGAAAAAGGTGAAGATTTTGAAATTAAAACAAAAAAAGATAACCAACTTAATTACGCGGTAAAACTTTTTAACTCTTAATTTATGTCTAAACAAAAACTCCCCATGCGAATTGGAGTAGGTGTTATTATTTTAAATAATGAAAATAAAGTTTTTGTGGGTAAGCGTAAGGATAATCCTTTGGATAAATGGCAAATGCCTCAAGGAGGAGTTGACAAGGGAGAAGATTATCTTGCTGCAATGAAAAGAGAATTATATGAGGAAACAAGTATTAAAAGTATTAAGATTTTAAAAGAATTAGAGGGAATATTTGAATACGAATTGCCAAAAAATCTAGTAGGCATCATATGGAAAGGTAAATATAGAGGACAAAAACAGAAATGGTTTATAGTAAGATTCGAGGGAGCTGAAAATGAAATTAATTTAAATACTAAACATCCAGAATTTATAGAATGGAAATGGATCCCAGCTTATTTATTGCCAGATGTAATAGTAAATTTTAAAAGAAAATTATATATAAGTCTATTAGAAGAAATTGATAAATTTATTGGTTAATTTCTTTGAGAGTATCTATCTTATAAGATAGTAAATATTTTTCCTTGTCATTCATTTTGGCGGAATGAAATTGTTTTTCAGCCTCACTTAGAAGATTACTTACTAAATTTCTATTAAGCTCTGATAACAATTTAGCAGTTGAAGTTAAAATTAATAAGATATTATCTGAAAATTCAACTGTACCATCTTCGACAAAATATTTTTTTTCTTCAGTTCCTTTGATTACAATAATTCCAGGTCTTAAAAAAGTTATTATGGGTATATGATTTTTTAATATGCCCATCTGGCCCTCGCTGGAAGGAATAGTTACTTCTTGAGTCTCAGATTTTAAGATTGACCCATCTGGAGAAATAATTTCAATTACAAATTTTTCTGACATTATTATTTATTTTCTTTTGATAATTTCTCGGCTTTCTCAACTACTTCTTCAATTCCGCCAACCATATAGAAAGCTGCCTCAGGTAAATTATCATATTCTCCTTTACAAATTGCATCAAACCCTTTGATGGTAGAGTCTAAATCAACTAATTTACCTGGTGAGCCAGTGAAAACTTCTGCAACAAAGAATGGTTGTGATAAAAATCTTTGTATTTTTCTTGCTCTCGCTACTATTAACTTATCCTCTTCTGATAGTTCATCCATACCAAGTATAGCTATTATATCTTGTAAAGATTTATATGCTTGTAAAATTCTTTGAACATCTCTTGCGACTCTGTAATGTTCTTCTCCTACCACTCTTGGGTCAAGAATTCTCGATGTTGAGTCTAGTGGGTCAACTGCAGGATAAATTCCTATTTCAGCTATTTGTCTAGACAATACAGTTGTCGCGTCCAAGTGTGAAAATGAAGTTGCAGGTGCTGGATCAGTTAAATCATCTGCAGGTACATATATCGCTTGAACTGAAGTAATTGATCCTTTGTCGGTAGAAGTAATTCTTTCTTGAAGATTACCCATATCAGTCGCAAGTGTCGGCTGATAACCTACTGCAGAGGGTATTCTGCCTAATAATGCTGATACTTCAGAACCAGCTTGTGTAAATCTAAAAATATTATCAACAAAAAAAAGAACATCTTGTCCCTCTTTATCTCTAAAGTATTCTGCAACAGTTAATCCTGTTAAAGCTACCCTAGCTCTAGCTCCAGGAGGTTCGTTCATTTGTCCATAAACTAAAGCAGCCTTTGAACCTTTTCCATTTGTTTTTATTACGCCTGACTCTATCATTTCGTGATATAAATCATTTCCTTCTCTTGTTCTTTCACCAACTCCAGCGAAAACTGAAAATCCTCCGTGAGCTTTTGCAATGTTATTTATTAATTCCATAATAGTGACAGTTTTTCCGACTCCTGCTCCTCCAAATAGACCTATTTTTCCTCCTTTAGCGTAAGGAGCTAATAAATCAATTACTTTTATTCCAGTAACTAGCTGTTCAGTTTCTGTAGCTTGATCAGTAAACTTTGGGGCCGATCTATGAATAGGCCATTTCTCTTTTGTTTTTACGTCACCTTTTTCATCAATTGACTCGCCGATAACATTGATAATTCTACCCAAAGTTTCCGGTCCAACTGGAACACTTATTGGAGCCCCAGTATTTATTACTGCATCACCTCTTTTTAAACCCTCAGTCGCATCCATGGCAATAGTTCTCACGTCATTTTCTCCTAGATGTTGGGCTACCTCTAAAATTAATCTGTTACCTGAATTATTAGCTTCAAGGGCAGTATAAATTTCAGGTAGATCTGTTTCAAAATTTACATCTACGACTGCTCCAATTATTTGAGTTATTTTACCTTTATTGTTCATATTATTTATAAACTTTCTGCTCCTGATATTATTTCTATTAGTTCCTTAGTAATTGAAGCTTGTCTACTCCTATTGTAGTTAATTGTTAGTTTATCTACTAAATCACCTGCATTTCTAGTTGCATTATCCATTGCAGTCATTCTAGAACCTTGTTCACTAGCTGCATTTTCTAAAAAAGCTTTGAATATTTGAGTAGATATATTTTTTGGTAATAAGTCCTCAAGTATCTCATCCTCATCTGGCTCAAATTCATAAAAATGTAAATTTTCTTTTTTGTTATCATCGTCTTGATTAATTTTAGAAGGTATAATTTGTTGTGCATGTGGTATTTGAGTTATAACGTTTTTAAAAATATTATAAAATAATACACATTTATCAAATTCATTTTGATTAAATAAAGTTATTATTTCTGTACCTATAATTTCAGCTTCTTTAAAGGTTATTTGTTTTTTTTCTTTAAAACTAAATTTTTTAATAATATATTTTTCATATTCTCTTTTAATTTGATCTAAACCTTTGGAGCCTACAGTAATAATCTTTAATTTTTTTCCTTCACTAAGAATTTTTTTAAAGTTTGATTTTGCTAACTTGCATATATTGGAGTTGAAACCTCCACATAAGCCTCTATCAGCTGTAAGAACAACACATAGGTAAGTTTTGTCTTCTCCTGATCCTACAAGAAGTTTAGGAGCATTTTGAGGATCATTAATTGACTTTGATAGATTTAAAATTATATTTTGCATTTTTTGACTGTAAGGTCTTCCTTTTTCAGCATTATCTTGAGCTTTTCTTAATTTTGCAGCAGCTACCATTTTCATTGCCTTTGTAATTTTTTGAGTAGATTTAACACTTTTAATCCTTTTTTTAAGGTCGTCTAAACTAGGCATTATTTATTTTCCTTTTTATAATTTTCAATTATTTCTTTCAGCAACTTTTCTGTATTTTCATCCAGTTTTCCTGTTGATTGAATTTCATCAATAATTTCTTGTTTTTCAGCTTTTATTTTTTCGATTATTTCATTTTCAAATTTTTTAATATTATTTAATTCGATATCATCTAGATACCCCTTAACCCCAGTGAATACAGAAATAACTTGTTCGGCTACAGTCATTGGCGAATATTGATTTTGCTTTAATAGTTCAGTTAATTTTGATCCACGATTTAATAATTGTTGAGTGGATGCATCTAAATCCGATCCAAACTGAGCAAACGCTGCCATTTCTCTATATTGTGCTAACTCTAATTTTATTGAGCCAGCTACTTTTTTCATGGCTTTAGTTTGAGCAGCAGAACCGACTCTAGAGACTGATAGTCCAACGTTAACAGCTGGGCGGATACCTTGGTTGAATAATTCTGTTTCTAGAAATATTTGACCGTCTGTAATTGAAATAACATTTGTTGGAATATATGCTGAAACGTCTCCAGCTTGCGTTTCAATAATAGGTAAAGCCGTTAATGATCCTCCACCATTAGCATCACTTAATTTTGCAGCTCTTTCCAATAACCTGCTGTGTAAATAAAATACATCTCCTGGATATGCTTCTCGCCCTGGAGGTCTTCTCAACAATAAAGACATTTGCCTGTAAGCTACGGCTTGTTTAGATAAATCATCATAAACTATTAATGCATGCATACCGTTGTCTCTAAAGTATTCTCCAATTGTGCACCCAGTATAGGGAGCTAAAAATTGTAAAGGTGCTGAGTCTGATGCTGTAGCAGCTACTATTGTTGTATATTTTAATGCGCCGGCTTCTTCTAGCGTTTTAGTTATTTGAGCAACTGTAGAGCGTTTTTGACCTATTGCTACATATACACAATATAATTTTTTCTTTTCATCAGATGACTCATTAATTTTTTTTTGGTTAATTATTGCATCTATTGCTACTGCCGTTTTTCCGGTTTGCCTATCTCCAATTATTAATTCTCTTTGTCCTCTTCCAATTGGAATTAAAGAGTCAATGGATTTAAGACCTGTTTGCATTGGTTCATTAACAGATTGTCTTGGGATAATCCCTGGAGCTTTTACTTCAACCCGCTTTCTTGTTTTATTTGAAAGAGAGCCCTTTCCATCAATTGGATTTCCTAGCCCATCAACAACTCTTCCTAAAAGCTCTTTTCCGACTGGAACATCAACGATAGCACTAGTTCTTTTGATAGTATCGCCTTCTTTAATTTTTCTATCGTCCCCAAAAATAACCACACCAACATTATCGTTTTCTAAATTTAATGCCATTCCTTTTGAACCATCTTCAAACTCTACCATTTCACCTGCTTGCACATTATCAAGTCCATATACTCGTGCTATTCCGTCTCCCACAGATAATACTGTTCCGATTTCAGAAACTTCAGCCTTTTCTCCAAAGTTTTTAATCTGGTCTTTCAATAGTTTTGTTACTTCAGAAGGATTAATTGTCATTTTAGTTCTCTAGCATTAATTGTTTGTATTTTTTTAATTTATTTTTAATTGAAGTATCAATCATAAAACTTCCTAATTGTAATTTTAAGCCGCCTATTAAGTCTTTATTGACTTTATAGTCAAATTTTATTGTTGAACCAATTGAAGAGGATAATTCCTTACTAATATGTTCTAACTCAGATTCAGATAATTGTTTTGAGGTAGTTAAAGATGCTTTAATTTCACCCCTTTTTTTTGAACAAAATTTTAGAAAAGTTTCAATGATTTTTTTTATGAAAAATAATCTTCTTTTTTCAATTAATAGCAAAAAAAAATTACTTAAATTTTTAGAAAAATTTAGTTTGTCTGATAATAAATCTACTACTTGCTTTTGAGTTTTTAAATTTTGAGTAGGGTTTTGAATAAAGTTTTTCAATTCTATTGTGTTATCATAAATTGAAAGAAAATTTTTTAACTCTGACTCTGTTTTTTCTGTTTCTTTTGCTTCTTTAGAAACCTCGTAAAGCGCACGTGAGTATCTTTCTGAAGTTTCTGATGAGAAAGATTTATTTGTAGTCATTTTTTGTGTTTACGAAATTATAGTGAAAATAACAGCGTTTCGTATCATAAGAAAATAAGTTGATCAAGTTACCAAATGTATTATTAAGTAAAATTAACTGGGTCAACATCAACCCTAAGTTTAATTTTTGACGATATTTTGAGGGAATTGAGAAGATTCGTAATTCTTTTTTGTATCAACTGTTTATTATTAAATCTTATCAAAAGCCTGGACCTAAATTTCTTTTTAATTTTTAGAATAGGTGAATCTATCGGTCCCATCACTTCAAGATTATTAATTTTTTTTAATTGTAGTTTAATTTCTTTCGCTCCTTGAATGCTCAAACTATATGAATTTGACGAAACTATAATTGCAATTAATCGAGAAAATGGAGGTAATTTATTTTTTTTTCTAATTATTAGTTCGTTTTGTAGTAATTTTTCTGACTTATTCTTGATTAATTCATTAAGCATCACATCCTTGGGTGTTAATGTTTGATAAATTATCAATGAGTTTGAACTAAAACGTCCAGCTCTACCACTTAGTTGGTGATATAATTGAATATTCTTTTCTGTACTTCGCAAATCATAACCTCTTCCAGAAAAATCAGCGTCGATAACTACTACACAATTTAATTTTGGAAAATTAAAGCCTTTTGATATCATTTGAGTACCAATTAAAATATCAACTTGATTTTTACTAATTTTATCAAATAAAGAAATTGTTTGATCTTTTCGCTTCATATAATCACTTGAAAAAATTTCAACTTTTTTTTCCTTAAATTTTTTTTTTACTTCATCAAATATTTTTTCTACTCCTGGACCGTACATAATAAAATCACAGTTATTTTCTTTTTTACATTTATTAGTTATTTCTCTTTCAAATGAGCAGTGATGACAAATAGCTTTATTCTTCGTTTTATGAAATGTTAGATACATCGAGCAATTTGAACAAGTTTGTTTATAGCCACATTTTTTGCAAATCAAATAAGGAGCATACCCTCTCCTATTAATGAAAAATAATACTTGCTCTTTTCTATCTAAATATTCTTGAACATAATTTATAGTCTCCTCTGAAATAAAATTGTCTTTAATTTTATTTAAATTAAGATTAATAATTTTGGTTTTAGGTAGTGGAAAGTTATTAAATCTTTTTAATATTTTTATATGTCTAAACTTTCTATTTTGAATATTGTTATAAGTTTCTAAAGAGGGAATAGAACTCACTAAATGTATTGGAATATTTTCAAATGAAGCTCTAGTGATAGCCATGTCTCTGGCATTATAAATCACACCTTCGTCTTGTTTATAAGAAGTGTCATGTTCTTCGTCAATTACAATAACACCTAGATTTTTAAATGGTAAAAATAAAGCAGACCTTGCTCCTATAACTAATTTTATTTCGTTAGCAATCACACCTTTCCAAATTATTCTTTTTTTTTTAGGGGATATTTTTGAGTGCCAGATAGCAGGCTCAAAACCAAAAAAATTTTCAAATCTTGATTTAAACTCATTTGTTAAAAAAATCTCAGGCATCATAACTAAAGCCTGTTTTTTTTTATCTATAATTTTTTTAAGTCTCTCAAAATAAACTAATGTTTTGCCTGAACCAGTTGTTCCTTCAAGAACTGATACATCAAACTTGCTATTGATTTTATTTAAAAATTTTAATGCATTTTTTTGTTCTTTATTTAAAATGTACTTTATTGCAGCCTTCCTATTTTGCTCAAAACTGGGATCATCTTTTTTTGTAAATTTATCTCCAATTCCTATTGTCATTTTTAAAACTAAACCTATTGGAACCATATTATAGACTGAAAACCATTCTATAAAATTTACCAACTTATGATCTATGGAATAATTTTTAATTTTTTTAGTTACATTTTTAATTTTAATGTTCTTTGATAAAGTATTTTTATTTCTCCAAACGATACCTATTTCTTTTTTGCTTCCAAATGGTACTTCCACAAAATCCCCAATTTTTAGTGAAATCCGTCCTGGATTATATGTGAAGGGAAAATTAAAAATTTTTGGCAACAAAACTTGTGCTTTCATAAATCAATAGTAGTTTAGTTTTTAAAATTTAAAAATGAATTGGTCTTTTATCAACAGCTAATGCTGCTTCTTTAATCGCTTCCGTATGTGTTGGATGAGCATGACACGTCCTCGCTATATCCTCAGCACTGGCACCAAATTCCATAGCTAAAGCCATTTCAGCAATCATATCACCACAATGGGGGCCAATTATATGAACTCCTAACACTTTGTCAGTGCTTTTGTCGGCTAATATTTTTACAAAGCCTTCGGTTTCGTTGTTAACTTTTGCTCTAGAATTTGCGAGAAAAGGAAATTTTCCCACTTTGTAAGATCGATTCTCATTTTTTAACTGCTCTTCAGTTTTGCCAACTGAGGCAACTTCTGGAGAAGTATATATAACCCCTGGTATAACATCATAATTTACATGGCCTGCTTGGCCAGCCAAAATTTCTGCAACTGCTATTCCTTCCTCTTCTGCTTTGTGAGCTAACATAGGTCCTTTTATAACATCGCCAATAGCATAAATATTATCTACTGTAGTTTGGAGTTTATTATTTACTTCTATACGGCCTTCTTTATCTTTTTTTACACCAATTTTTGTTAAGTTTAGACCTTCAGTGTACGGTTTTCTACCGACTGAAACTAAAACTTTGTCAACTTCTAAAGACCCTTTGTTTGAATTTTTAATATCCGAATAGTTTATAATTATAGAAGAAGTTTTTTTATTAATAGACTCAACCTTTGACTCCAGTTTAAATTTTATTCCTTGCTTGCTTAATATTTTTTGGAATTCATTTGAGATTTCTCTATCCATTCCTGGAGTAATATGGTCTAAATATTCTATGACTGTAACCTCGGAACCCAATCTAGACCAAACTGATCCCATCTCTAAACCTATATAACCGCCGCCGATAATAGCTAGTTTGTTTGGAACTTTATCAAAAGATAAAGCGCCAGTAGAAGAAACTATATTTTTTTCATCTAATTCTATGCCTGGTATTGAAGTAGATACTGATCCTGTTGCTATTACAATATTGCTTGCTTTTATGTTTTGTCTTTTATTATCCTTTTCATATACAATTATATCATTTTTGGATAATAAAACTCCTTTTCCTTTAAAATATTTTACTTTATTTTTTTTAAATAAAAATTCAACACCTTTAGTCAAAACCTGAACTGATTTGTTTTTATTAGACATCATTTTTTCAATATTTAACTTAATACCATCAATTTCTATTCCCTGTTGATTAAAATTTTTTTTAGCTTTATGAAAATTTTCAGATAAATTTAATAAACTTTTAGAAGGTATACATCCAACATTCAGGCAAGTTCCTCCTAATGTTCCTCTCGATTCTACACAAGCAGTTTTTAAACCCAATTGCGCTGCTCTAATTGCACAAACATATCCACCTGGACCTCCGCCAATTATAACTAAATCAAAATTATCTGCCATTATTAGATATTCAAAAAAAGTCTCTGAGGTTGCTCTAAAGACTCTTTTATAATTTTCAAAAATGATACTGCTTCTTTTCCATCAATTATTCTATGATCATAAGATAAAGCTAAATACATGATTGGTTTTACTTCGATATTTCCGTTTATCACAACTGGCCTTTCAACTATATTGTGCATTCCTAGAACAGCTGACTGCGGAGGATTTAAAATAGGTGTTGATAGCATTGAACCATAAATTCCCCCATTTGTTATAGTGAAAGTTCCTCCTTGCAAATCATCAATAGTTATTTTTCCATTTCGAGCCTTTTCCCCAATTGTACTAATATTTTTTTCGATATCAGCAAATGACATTTCATCTGTTTTTCTCAAAACAGGTACTACTAAACCTTTGTCAGTTCCGACTGCTATACTAATATTGTAATAATTTTTATATACTATTTCTTCATTTTGAATTTCAGCGTTAATAGAGGGAAAATTTTTAAGCCCAATTACAGATGCTTTAACAAAAAAAGACATGAATCCAAGTTTCGCCCCGTAATTTTTTTTAAACTCATCTTTATATTTTTTTCTCATTGAAATTACTTCACTCATGTCTACTTCATTAAAAGTGGTTAACATTGCCGCGTTTTCTTGAGCTTCTTTAAGCCGTTTCGCAATCGTTAATCTTAATCTAGTCATTTTAATTCTTTCCTCTGGACCATGCTTAATTTTTCTTTCGGATGGTGATGGCTTAGAGCCCATTAAACTCAGTATATCCTCTTTAAGAATAACTCCATTTTTTCCTGTTCCTTTAACTGTATTTAAATCGACTTTTATTTCTTCTGCTATTTTTCTTGCAGCAGGAGAACTGACGGGCTTAACAATTTCATCATCTTTATTTTTACTTAAATTTATTTCTTCGTGAACATCATTTAATATTAAAGGTTCTTCATCCTTAGGTGTGGTTACATCAACCTCTTCTTTTAACTCAAATATTTTAGGAACTTTTTCCTCTTTTTTAATTGTTTTAGTCTTTTTCTCAGGTGGAGAATATCTTTTAACTTCTTTATCTTTTTCCTCAGAGTGTAAAGCAGATCCGTTTATTTTGCCAAGTTCTGATCCAACATTGACTGTTTCTCCTTCCTTAACAGATATTTTCTCTAAAACACCATTTGATGGTGCAGGAACTTCTACATTAACTTTATCTGTTTCTAATTCAACTATAGGCTCGTCCGCAGACACTTTCTCCCCTTGGTTTTTTAGCCATCTAGAAACCGTTGCTTCAGTAACTGATTCACCTAAAGTTGGTACTATAATTTTATCTGACATTTAGCTTCTAAGTATCTTTTCTAATATTTCTTTTTGTTGTGCAAGATGTTTATTTAGATTTCCAGTCGCAGTTGAAGATGCAGCCTTTCTTCCTACAAATTGGACCTTATCTTTTGAAAAGGATATAATATTTAAGGTTCTATCGATGTAATTCCTTACAGTGTTCCATGCACCCATATTTTTAGGCTCCTCTTGACACCATAAAAATTCAGCGTTTTCATATTTTTTAAGTAAGTTAGCTAAAGTTTTTGCTGGAAAAGGGTATAATTGCTCTATTCGAATAAAAACAACTTGATTATTCTTTTCCTTTTCTCTTGCTTCAATAAGATCATAATAAATTTTTCCAGAACACATAACAACTTTCTTAATTTTATTAAACTTTTTCAACTCTATTAATCCACAATCTTTGTTATAGGCGTCATCTTCTAAAACTCGGTGAAAAGTTTTTTTTGTAGTAAAATCGTTTAATTTAGAAATACATCTTTTGTGTCTTAGTAACGATTTTGGGGTCATTAGTATTAAAGGTTTTCTAAAGTCTCTGTGCATTTGTCTTCTTAAAGCATGAAAATAATTTGCTGGAGTAGTACAATTTACTACTTGAATATTCTCACCTGCGCACATTTGCAAGAATCTTTCAAGTCTTGCAGATGAATGCTCCGGTCCTTGACCTTCATATCCATGTGGTAATAACATAACAAGTCCACTTGCTCTACCCCACTTAGACTCACCTGATGTTATAAATTGATCAATCACTACTTGAGCTCCGTTAGCAAAGTCGCCAAACTGTGCTTCCCACAATACTAGAGTCTCTGGTTCTGATAATGAATACCCAAACTCGAAACCTAAAACTGCAAACTCAGATAATAAACTGTCGATTATTTCAAATTTTTTTTGTTTTTTTTCTATGTTATTAAGGGGAATATACCTATCATGATTATCTTGATTTCTTAGAACTGCGTGTCTTTGGCTAAATGTTCCTCTACCCGAGTCTTGACCTGACAATCTAACTGAAAATCCTTCGGTTAATAAAGTTGCAAAAGCGAGACTCTCAGCTGAAGACCAGTCAACAGGTTTGTTATTTTTAAATATTTGTTCTCTCAAGTTGAATATTCTTTTTAATGTTTTGTGAACATTAAAATCATTAGGTATAAATGAAATTTTTTTTCCTATTTCTATTAATTTTTCCCTTTTAACTCCACTAACTCCTCTTTTATCTTTACCGAGTCCAGGCTTGAATCTAGACCAGGCACCCTCAAACCATTTTAACTCTGATTTATATGTCTTAGATGACTCAAATTCTTTCTCCAAAAAGTTTTTGTATTCATTTTTTTGATTATCTATTTCTTTTAAAGAAGTTAAACCTTCCTCTGACAATCTACTTCCATAAATCTTTAATGTTGAGGGATGATTTTTAATTTTTTTATACATTATTGGTTGAGTAAATGAAGGCTCATCCCCTTCATTGTGACCGAATCTTCTATAGCAAACCATATCTATAACTACGTCCCTGTTAAATTTTTGTCTGTATTCTGTTGCAATTTTTGCACAGTGAACGACTGCTTCTGGATCATCTCCATTAACATGAAAAATTGGAGCTTGAGCAATCTTTGCAACATCTGATGGATAAGGTGATGATCTTGCAAACCTTGGAGCAGTTGTGAAACCAATTTGATTATTTACTATAATATGAATTGTGCCACCAATATTATGTCCAGGAAGTCCAGACATTGCAAAACATTCAGCTACTATTCCCTGGCCTGCAAAGGCAGCATCACCATGCATCAAAACNGGAATAACTTTTTTTCTTTTTGCATCTTTNTGAAAAAATTGTTTTGCTCTGACCTGACCTAAAACTACTGGGTTTACTGCTTCCAAATGGGAGGGNTTATCAGTAAGGCTGATATGAACAGAATTTCCATCAAACTCTCTGTTTGATGATGCTCCTAAATGATATTTTACATCTCCCTCAAAATCTTTTTTTTGAGTTACAGTCTTACCAAAAAATTCACTAAAGATAGACTTATAAGATTTTCCCATAACATTTGCCAAAACATTTAACCTTCCTCTATGAGGCATTCCTATTTTTATCTCTTTAGCTCCTAAATTTCCCCCACGTTTAATAATTTGTTCTAAAGCCGGAATCAGCGACTCCCCACCATCTAAACCAAATCTTTTAGTTCCTACAAATTTCACATGTAAATATTTTTCAAATCCTTCTGCTTCAATTACTTTATTTAAAATTGCTTTTTTACCATTTTCAGTAAATGTAATTCCTTTTTCTGGTCCTTCAATTCTATTTCTAATCCATGCTTTTTCATCTGGATCTCCCATATGCATGAATTCATAACCAATATTTGAACAATAAGTTTTTTTAAGTATCTTTAATATTTCTTTTAAATTTCCACTCTTTATACCAAGAACACCATCCAAAAATATTTTTCTTTCAAAATCTTTTTCTGTAAATCCATATGTTGCAGGTTTTAATTCAGGATGCTGATCTTTTTTTTGGAGAGTTAGAGGGTCTAAGTTAGCTATTAAATGACCTCTTATTCTGTACGCTCTAATCAACATAATAGCCCTAACAGAGTCTTTTGTTGACTGCTTAGTCAAATCAGTACCTATATCGTCTGATATATTTTTTGATAATTTTTCAGATCTCTCTAAACTTATATTTTTATTTCTTCTTTCTGGTGACCAACTAGGACCTTTTAAATCTTTATAGATCAGTTTTTCTTCTTCATTAAGCCCATCAAAGAATTGTTTCCAACTCGCAGGTAAAGAGTTTGGGTCTGCTAGATACTCTGCATAAAATTCATTTATAAATTCGGAATTATTTCCTGCTAAAAAAGATGTTTTTTTATAAGTGTTATTATCTTTGAACGATGACATTTATAAGTTATTTTAACATAAAATATAAAATTTCAAGCATTTAGTTTTTGCAAAAGTGTTTTGCCAATATCTGCTGGTGATTTAGATATTGTAATCCCTGCTGATTTCATTATTTCTATTTTATCCTCGGCTCCACCTTTTCCACCTGAAATTATAGCTCCAGCATGACCCATTCTTCTTCCTGGAGGAGCAGTCAACCCTGCTATAAAACCTACCATTGGCTTCTTTATTTTTTCCTTTTTTAAAAATTCAGCTGCTTCTTCTTCAGCTGATCCACCAATTTCACCTATCATTACAATCGACTTTGTTTCATCATCTTTCAAAAAATGTTCAAGACAATCTATAAAATTTGTACCATTAATCGGGTCTCCCCCAATTCCAATACAAGTGGACTGTCCCATGTTATTTACAGAAGTTTGTGCGACTGCCTCATAAGTTAATGTCCCAGATCTAGAAACGATTCCAACATCACCTTTTTTATGAATACTTCCAGGCATAATTCCTATTTTACATTCCTCAGGGGTAATTATTCCAGGACAGTTAGGCCCTATTAATCTTGAGTTACTATTCTTTAATTCTTGTTTGACTTTTAGCATATCTAAAATAGGAATTCCTTCTGTTATGCATACGATCAATTCTATTTTAGCATTTATAGCTTCGATAATAGCTTCAGCTGCAAATTTAGGCGGAACATAAATCATTGAAGCATTTGCTTTAGTAGTATCTTTTGCCTCTTGAACAGTGTTGAAAACTGGAAGTCCTAGATGTTTTTGTCCACCTTTGTTAGGAGTTACACCACCCACTAATAAAGTTCCATAATTGATAGATTGCTCAGAATGAAAAGTTCCGTGTGTCCCAGTAAATCCTTGACAAATAACTCTGGTATTTTTATTTACTAAAATAGACATTTATTTAATTGCTTCTACAATCTTTTTTGCTGCATCATTTAAATCAGAGGCTGATAAAATTTTTAATTTTGAATCATTTAAGATTTTTTTTCCTTCTTCAACATTAGTTCCAGCCAATCTTACTACAAGAGGAACAGATAAATTAATTTCTTTTGCAGCATCTAAAACTCCCTGGGCAAGTACATCGCATCTCATGATGCCACCAAAAATATTGATTAAAATTCCTTTCACATTTTTATCGGACAAAATTAATTTAAAAGCTGCTGCTACCTTTTCTTTTGATGCTCCACCACCAACATCTAAAAAATTGGCAGGTTCTTTACCATAAAGTTTAATTATATCCATAGTCGCCATAGCTAAACCTGCTCCATTAACCATGCAGCCTATTGAGCCATTTAATTTTATATAAGCTAAGTCGTGCTTGCTGGCTTCAATTTCAGTAGGGTCCTCTTCGTTTAGATCTCTTAATTCCAATATTTCTGGTCTTCTAAAGATAGAGTTGTCATCAAAATTCATTTTTGCATCTAAACAAATTATTTTTTTTTCTTTCGTTATAATTAAGGGATTTATTTCAATTAAACTTGCATCTTTTTGAATCAAAATTTTGTATAAAGCCTTTACAAGTTTGATGCCTTCAATCTTTTGACTGGCGTTTAATTTGAGAGGTGAAATTATATTTTCTATATCTTGATCTTTTATTTCATGATTTAAATCAACCTTTGTTGTAATTATTTCATTTGGTGTCTCTGCTGCAACTTTTTCAATATCCATGCCTCCTTTAGTGCTACTTATAAAAGCAATCTTAGAACTTTCTCTATCTACAAGACATGATAAATAAAATTCTTTTTCTATTTCAGAAGCTTCCTCGATATAAAGTCTTTTTACTANTTTTCCATCTGGTCCTGTCTGATGNGTAATTAATTTTTNACCCATCATTTTTTTTGCTTCTCTTTTTAGTTCATCTTTATTTTTAATTAATTTTACCCCACCAGCTTTTCCCCTGCCACCTGCATGTATTTGTGCTTTTAAAACAAACTTTCCAGATTTTAAAGAATCTATTTTTTTGTCAATTTCATTTAAATCATAAATTACAATTCCACTGGAAACGGGAGCGTAAAATTCTCTTAGGATATCTTTAGCTTGGTGTTCGTGTATATTCATAAAAAATTTTATTTTATATATTTATTTAGCTTTAGATGCATTATATTATTACGAGTAATGTATAAAAAAACAGAAAAATTGAGTTATTTAAAAAATTCATCTATAATTTTAATATTCATAATTTATTTTGTAGTTGGAAGTCAAATTTATACTGATTTCGGTTTTTATATAGACGAGAAATTTCATAGGGCAAACGGTTTTTACTGGTTAAATTATGTTTCAAGTTATTTTGGATTTGAAGAAATAGAACAGATCTCAAAAGGGAAACTAAATGAAATATCTGGTTTTACATTACCAGATATAAAAAATTGGAATAAATATGGTGTTATTTTTGATTTACCAGCAGCTTATTTAGAAATTGTATTAAAGATCAAAGAACCAGTCAAATATTACGAATTAAGACATTTATTAGTTTTTTTAACTTTTTTTTCAGGAACAATTTTTTTCTATAAATCTTTGAATAATAGATTTGATAATAAATTCATTAGTTTACTAGGAACAATTTTATTAATTTTAACACCTAGATTATTTGGAGATAGTTTTTGGAATAACAAAGATATTATTTTTTTAAGTTTTTATGTAATTTCAATTTTTTGGTTTTTTAAATTAATTGATCAACAATCTAATAAAAATATTATTTTTTTTGGTTTATTCTCTGCAATAGCAACTACAATAAGAATTGCTGGTATATTTTTACCTATTAGTCTTATTTTTTTTTGGATCTTAAATTTTATTTCTAAACGAAAAGATATTAAGATTAAGACTATTTTTATCTATTTAATTTCTTTTATAATTTTTTTGACAATTTTTTGGCCCCTGTTGTGGAGCAAATGGCCCACAAGCCTATTTTCAATTTTGAATTTAGATATGTCATGGAGCGGAAAAGTAAATTTTTTAGGCAATTATTATAAAAGTAGTCACTTGCCTCAATATTATCTTCTTTTTTGGATTATTATTTCAACTCCAATTATTCATTTACTTTTATTTATTCATGGTATCTCAAATTATTCAAAAAGACTAATACATAGATATTTCAACATTAAGAGTAGTTGTGTCTATAATGACTTATGGAGATCAAATAATGAAAAAAAAGATTTTTTAATTTTCATAAATCTTATATTTTTTGTTTGCTTATTGTCTCTACTCAATATTCATCTTTATAATAGTTGGAGATTAGGTTATTTTCTTTATATATTTTTAGTATATTTTTCTACATATAGCATTTATCTTTTGGTAAAAAAATTTAAATCTCAAACAATAAAATTAATTTTAGTTTTATTTGTATCTATTTTATTTTTATCTTATAGGTTGAACTTATATCATCCATACCAATCACTTTATTTCAACTTTATTGTTCCTGAGAGTGTTAAAGAAAAATTAGACGTTGATTATACTGGTTTATCTGGAATAAGTTTTTTAAAAGATATTATAAAAAAAGAACCTGGAACTCACAAAATTAATATAGCGGTAAATTCGTGGTATCCTTTGTGGAGAATGAAAGA
>NHIU01000040.1 GCA_002169755.1 Candidatus Pelagibacter sp. TMED197
TGATGAAGCAGTACAGGAGGAAAAACGTTGGGCAACATATCTATTTTCCAAAGGAAGTATGATTGGATTATCAGAAAAACTATTACACCAGTTTGTAGAGTATATGGCAAACCGAAGAATGAAAGCGATACAACTAACTCCGAAGTACGAACAAAAAACAAACCCTTTACCTTGGGTGGAACATTGGCTAAACAGCCGTTCAACTCAAAACGCTCCACAGGAAACAGAGATTGAATCTTATGTAATCGGTGGTATTAAGCAAGATGTAAAGAAAGACCAGTTTAAGAAATTCAAGTTATAATGAAATCACCAAAAACCTGCCAAAATTGTCAGACTAAATATACCATAGAATGGGACGAAGATAAGGTTGATTTACAACCTTTGACTTGTCCGTTTTGTGGTTATGAAGTAGAAGAGGAAGATGATGTTGAAAGCAGGTATGAAACAGACGAAGACGATAGTTGGAATTGATTATAGTTTAACAAGTCCTGCCGTATGTACTAACAACGGCAACTTAATGTTTTTCTATTTGACTAATAAAAAGAAGTGGCAAGGTATGATGAACGAAGCGATTGTTGGTTATGAACATAAAGAATGGACAGACCCTATTCAGAGGTTTAGACAGATATCTGATTTTACATTAGATATAATTAAAGACACAAATAATCCTAAAGTTTACATAGAAGGTTATTCTTTTGGCTCAAAAGGTCAAGGTCTATTTCAGATAGCAGAGAATTGTGGTATATTAAAGTACAGACTTCAAGAAGAAAAAATACCATATGAAACGGTTGTTCCTAGTGTAGTAAAAAAAGGTGCAACAGGAAAAGGTAACGCTGATAAAGATAAGATGTATGAGGCGTTTGTTAATGAAACTAAAATTGACTTGAAAAAAATATTTGATACAGAAAAGGTTGGTAATCCTATATCAGATATTGTTGATAGTTATTATATTATGAAAGTCGGGAATGCTATATCTATTCAACACTAAAAGAGGTACAAGAAAATACCTTGAAGAGTTTGCAAAAGGCAATGATAATAAATTTTTTGACTTTGCAGAAACTAATGGTCCTAAATTCTACAATCAACATTGGCCAATGTGGAATGGCAAATTTCCAGATGAAGATGTTGAGGTATGTTTTCAAGGTATAATAAGAGGTACTAAAAGATTACAAACTGCCTGTGAAGAGAATGATATACCTTACTATTACTTTGACCAACCTTATCTATTCTACAATGAATATCAACCACATCCAGCATTTGGTCAACCTTGGTACAGAATAATTAAAAATAATGTACAAATGATTGACGTTCACATAAGACATAAAGAAAGATTTGATTATGTAATGGGTATGTGTACAGATAAAGATACTATAAATCAAGTGACATTAAAAGATTGGAAAACAGGTGACCATATTTTAATTATACCACCCTCTGAACACACAGCAAATTGGTATGATATGAAAGTTGATGGTTGGGTTGATGGTATAATAAACGAAATACAAAAATATACAGATAGACCAATTAAAGTTAGATATAAGTATGCTAACAAAAGATTTGGTAAAAGAAATACAACACCACTAGAAGAAGATTTAAAAAATTGTCACGCTATGGTTTCTTGGCATAGTATGGCTGCTTGTGAGGCCGTAATTGCAGGTGTTCCTAGTTTTACTAGTGAACATAGTCCAGCAAATATGGTATCATATGGATTAAATGACCTAGATAAGATTGAACAGCCTTTAAAGAGTAATAGAAAAGTTTGGTTATGGTCATTATTAGGTAATCAATTTATGTTGAGTGAGATTACAACAGATTACGCTTATAAGTATCTCAATGGAGGATAAAAAATGTATCATCAACCTTTATTAAATAGTTTAAGAGACGCAGTTAAACACGATACGCCTTGGGAATATGCTACCTTTGGTAAATGTTTAAATGAGGAACAAGTAAAAGAAATTAGAACTGCTAGTATTAATAATACTGGCGTTTTACACGATGGAACCAGGTCAGGTTATAAAGATGGTGTTGAAAAACAAAATCATAAATTAAGAGAATATATTACTAACGAAAATAGAGGTAAATATCCAGCATTAGTTAGTTTTATTAGAGAAATGCAAAGCCATCCTGTTAGAAAAGAATTTGCAAAATTAGTTGGTAATAAAGATAACTTTGCTAATTCTTATGTGAGATTAGAAATACTAAATGATAATCAAGGTTTTTATTTAAAACCCCATTGTGATATACCAGAAAAGTTAATATCAAGTTTAATATATGTTAATCAAACTGGTGAGAACGTAAGTTTAGGTACAGATTTGTATGATGAGAAACTAGAATTAAAACACACGGTACCTTTTTGGCATAACTATGGTTATGTGTTTCACGGACCTAATAAGTGGCACGGTATGGAAGAAGGCAAACAAATAAATGTAGAAAGAAGAGGTATACAATTGAATTATGTAACCTTTAAAACAGATTGGAAAGTATATGAGTGATTTATATAATAGAATGAAAGAGATTGAAGGTAAGTATTTAAAACCTCAATCTTTTAAACAATATAAAAATTATTGGTTACCAGAATCAATAGTAAAAGAAAGTAAAAATGTATTATCTTATGGTGTACACCGTGATGTAGGTTGGGAACAAGCTATGTGTGTAGATAATCCTAATTTAAATATACATTGTTATGACCCTACACCTGATAGTGTTAAACTATTTGAAACTAATTTTAATTTTAAAGATAAGATGACCTTTCATCAAAAAGCATATGCTAAAGGTGGTGAAAAGATGAAGTTTTATTATGATAAATCAGACTTGACAAAATGTTATTCGTTGTTACCATTACCACAATTTGGTGAAAATCCTAGTTTTATTGAAGTAGATACAATTAGTTTACAAGAAAGTTTAAATGATGTAGATAATAAGGTAGATATTATTAAGGCAGATATTGAGGGTGTATGGTTTGATTTTTGTAGAGAAGTATTAGATTTTAATGTTGACTTCAAGGCTTTTCTTATAGAGTTTGAGGTAAAACTTATTGACAATGAGACTAGCATAAAACAATATGAAGACTTGTTAAAAGAATTTAATGACAAAGGTTATAAACTACATTTAAATAGACCAAGAGATAAAATATTAAGTGAGGCTGTAATTTTAAGATGAGTCGTATAATATTTTTCAATACTTGTAATAACTATTACCAAAAAGACATACTCTTTAAAATGCATAAGTCATTACTAAAGAAAGGTCAGAATTGGGAATTGTATGATGGCACACAATATAAAGATTGTGATGTTGCTGTTGTATTTGGTTCTACTAAAAAACATACAGGTAAATTATGGAAAATAAAAAACATAAGTCATAAAATTAAGAACGATATTGATAGAAGTCATAACACAATTGATATACCATCAAATAAATTAGTTGTATTAGAAACACCTATATTAGGCAGACAGATAACAGATGAACATACACATTACAGAGTTGGTTTAGACCACTTCTTACCTAATTTAGGTGATTTTAATTGGGACACAAATGATACTAGGTGGAAAGTATTAAAGAAAGAATTAAATTTAGAAATTAAACCTTGGCGAGAAACAACTAATAACAAATATGTATTACTATTATGTCAAAATTTATCAGACGCTTCTTTATTAGGTTTAGATATGTTGCAATGGATTATGGCTACGGTAAAACATTTAATGAAAAGAACTAATAGAAAGATTAGAATTAGAAACCACCCATTATCAAAAGCTAATGTAAAAGAAATGTTTAATATGTTTTATACAATGAAACAAGTTGAGTTTAGTGATAGAACTTTAGAGGAAGATTTTGCTGGTGCTCATTGTAGTATTGCATATACAAGTGGTGCTTCAATAGATTCTATTATGTCTGGCATACCAGTAATAACACCTAGTCCATATAATTTTGTATATAATATATCATCAAACGATTTAGAACAGGTTGAAACACCAAAATTAGGTAATAGAGAAGAACTATTAAACCAATTATCATATACACAATGGAGTGTAGATGATATAATTGAAGGTAAACCTTTAAAACATTTAGGTGTAAAATGAATATTGCAGTAGTCACAACATTAAATAAGAAATTGTATAAACAATATGGTTATAAATTTTTTGAAACTTATAATTGGCCATTTCATCTATCAGTTTATAGTGAAGATATGTTAGATATACCACATCAAAACTTAATTGTAAAAAGCACCTTTGATGAGATACCTCAATGTGAAGAGTTTGTAAATAGAAATAAAGAGAGACCAGTATCAGATGACCCACGTACAGGTTTTTTAAAAGATGGTGTAAGGTTTAGTTATAAAGTTTATTCATATACAAATGAGATAATTACTAATGAAGATTTTGATGGTTTAATTTGCATAGACGCAGATAGTGTATTTTATAAAGTAATAGATGAAGACTTTATAAAAAAACATATACATAGTGATAATAGTATGATGACTTATCTAGGTAGAGGTGATAAACAATATAGCGAATGTGGTTTCTTATATTTTAATATGAGACACCCCGAAGTGGTAAATTATGCTGTTGATATGCAAAATATGTACAATCACGACCTAATATATAAAGAAAAAGAACAACACGATAGTTATATATGGGACTTGGTAAGAAAAAAATACGAGAAAAAAGGTGTGATAAATAAAAGTATAGGTGATGGTAAAGGTGGCCACGTACAGGCAAGGTCTATATTAGGACCTGTGTACGACCACATAAAAGGACCTAAAAGAAAAAAATTAATGAAAAGTCCGGAGGCTAGAGTATGAGTGATAATGACAGAATAAATCCAATACCAAAAAAACATAGGTTTACTTCTCTAAAAGGACCTCAAATAAGTCCAGGATTGGCTACAGACGCTACAATGAATATGTATCAAGAGCGTGTTCAAGGTCCGTCTTATGTTGTACCTTTTAAATTAGATATACCAAAAAGTTTGTTCTTATCAAAAGAAGAAATAGAAAAAATACCAAACATATTAATAGACAACGAGTTAAGAGGTGCATTTACTTTTCACAATGCACAACAAGAAATGTATGACCATATAAAACCTCAACTAGAGAAGTTTGTAGGACCAGGTAGAGAACTGAAGATTAGATATATGTTAATAGATGAACACCCTTTATTGATTGACAATAATAGACAAGAAGCTATTATGGTGTTTCCTAATGATGATGTTGATATTGAATGGTACATAGGTGATATAAGACCTAATATTCATATATACAGAAAATCAGAATTAGATTATATGGCACATAAAGAAACAATTAAAGCAGGTAAAGTTTTTCAAATGAAAACAGATGTCGTCCACCAAATTATGAACGCAAGTGGTAAAGTAGGATTGACAATCTATGATTAATATTTTTATAGGTTATGACCAAGGCGAAACCGTAGCATTTCATACTTTATCAGAAAGTATTAGAAAGTATGCCTCTGAACCAGTATCAATTACACCATTGTGTTTAGGTAATATACCAGGTTTTACTAGAGAGAAACAACCGAATCAATCAACTGATTTCGCCTTTAGTAGATTTATGGTACCGTATTTGAGTGGTTTTAAAGGTTGGTCTATTTTTATGGATTGTGATATGTTATTACGTAGTGATATAAAAGAATTATGGGATATGAGAACATTTAAATATTCTGCTATGTGTTGTCAACACGATTACGAACCTAAACAAAATGTAAAATTTAGAGGTGCAAAAAACGAGAAGTTTGAAAAGAAAAATTGGTCTAGTATGATGTTGTTTCATAATATAATGTGTACAAAATTAACACCAGAATATGTCAATACAGCCTCTGGTTTAGAACTACACCAATTTAAATGGTTGCCAAATGATATGTCCGTTGGTAAGATACCATTAGAATGGAACTGGTTAGTAGGTGAATATGAATATAATCCACACGCAAAAAATGTTCACTTTACACTAGGCGGTCCATATTTTAAAGACTACAAAGATTGTGATTATGCAAATGAGTGGTTTCAGACATATAACGATATGAAAAGGATAGATTTATAATGATATGGTTTTTATTATTAACGGTTTGTATGAATGACGGTAAATGTCACTATCAAAATGTGGGGTTATACGATAGTAGAGAAATGTGTATAGCTTCAAAGAATATGCACGAAGAGTTACCAATAGATGGATTATGGACAAGTGTAAATTATGAATGTAAATTAATGAATGGCGAAGAGGTATAAATGATTATAACACACAAAATAGGTTGGGACAAATGTTTATCACATATGATTTGGCCAGCTATTGAAAAAGGTTGGCAAGATAAAGATGAGGAAATACATTTCTTTTGGGGTTTAGCAGGTAAGAATGTAGATAAAATAAGAGAATGTATAAGATTTGATAAAGAGTGGTGGTACGTAGATGTTGGTTATTTAAATGTACCTTTCACTAGATATCCAGAACCTAAAGTTGATTGGGATAGAACTTACTTTAGAATATGTAAAGGTAATTTACATACAATACGAGGTGCAGTAGGTGATGGTACAAGATTATCTAAATTAGAAAGCGAAGGTATTGATTGTCAATTTAAAGGTTGGCAAACAGGTGATATGACACACTTCTTATTAGCACCATCATCACCAACGGTAACAATGCACGTTAATGGTATGTCAGTAGATAAATGGATTGAAGTTGCAAGTGAACAAATTAAACAGGCAACTTTTGGTACAGAGTTTCAAGAAATGCCAATTAAGATTAGACAAAAACCTAGACCAGGAAATCAATGGTGGAATACAGACATTAGAGAAGAGTTAAAAGGCTGTCAAGCTATGGTAACCAATATGTCATTATCAGCAATAGATGGTATATTAAATATGACACCAGTATTATCACATAAAAGAAACATAGTAAGTTTTATTGCAGGTCAACATATAAGTAAAATTACAAAACCTATGAGACCAGGACATAAGACAATAAATGAGTGGTTAAAAATGGTCGTAGATAATCAATTTAAATTATCAGAGATTGCAGATGGTACAGCATATGATTTATTGATGAAACAACCTAATAATCATTTAAAACCAGAACAGATTCAAGAACAGATAAAATGATAAACTTTGTTTGTGTTTTTTACGGCGACAAATACAAACCAAACTATGTACAAAACCTGTACAATATGGTTAAGAGACACCTAACGGTAGACCATAAATTTATATGTTTTACTGATAACACATCTATTCATAAATTAGTAGAAGGCGATATAGAATTCAGACAATTTCCTTTGTTTGATGAACAAGGGTGGTGGAACAAAATGCAATTGTTTCATCCAGATAATGGTTTAGATGGTGTAAATCTATATATGGATTTAGATGTAGTTATATTAAAGAACATTGACCAGATGGCTACATTTGGTGATGATATGACCTTTGGTGTATTACACGACTTTACAGGCTTTGATGGTATCAACTCTTCTATTATGAAGTGGAATAATAAGAACGCTACACCGGCTGTATGGGAAAAGTATTATGAAGATAGACCAAAATGGAGACGGTTTCAAGGAGACCAGAATGTGACCTATGAACTATTGAAGCACCTTCCCTGGATGACATATATGCCTAATGAATGGACTTTTTCATATAAGTGGTTTACCAGAGACGACCCTAGATTTCATAAATCAGACTGGACGTTTGAAAAGAACAGCGAATCGTTGGTGGCCGTGTTTCACGGACAGCCAAATCCTCACGAAAGTGACGTAAAATGGGTGCTGGACAACTGGAAGTGAACAAAACCAGAACACCATAGCTCCACAATCGTTACCAGGTCTCAAAAAAAAAATTTAAAAAAAGTGAAAAAAGTGCTTGCTTTCTATGCCAGGTATGATAGTATATATGTATATGATAAAGAAAAAAACACTACAAGAGAGAATAGAAGAAGCCAAGAAAAGAAATTACTTGACTCTTCTTCAAATTCTTGATATACTATTAACTGAAAATAAGAAAGGACTTATATAATGAGTAAAGTTAAAAACTACTATTGGGATTTAGCAGAGAAAGCTGTTGACGCTATCTTGCTAGAACTTAAAAACAATGCAATCACAAAAGAAGCTGCTAAAGCAAAAATTATGGTTGTTGACAATCTTGACCTTGTCGGTATTGATGAACACAATGTTGACGAAGTTATTGAACTTGAATTAGAGGCTGCTTAAATGACACTACTAGAACATCTTAAAAATATGAATGTTAAATCTAAAGAGAAAATGGCTAAGACGCCTGGTCTCTGGATTGGTATGATTACGGAAGATTTAGACCATTGGAAGAGTTATGGTATTACAACTGCCAAACAACTTGACAGGTACTTTCTTGAAACAGATGTTTATGAAATGCACAAAGAGGCATATGGTGTAAAAGGTAGACATTATAACTTTAATGAAATGTCAGATGATGACCTTAAAAAAGAATTTGAACACCTTTGTGAAGTTGCAAAGCGTGAAAGAGAAATAGAAGCAAGATATGAAGAATCTGCTTATCAAACTTTCTTAAAAAGAATTGCAGAGGCACAAAAACTTGGTGCAGAAACCAAAGAAGACGCAATCAAATGGATTTTACAGGCTGAAGGCCTAGAAAACGAAAAAGACGCAGGTTATATTTGTTATAATCTTGGTCTTAATTATGACAAAGAATACTTATTTAAACTAAAACACTAACAAAAGGATATATTATGATAATTAATGTAGGTGATACAATCAAAGCAAACCACGGTAGAAGTGGTGAGATAATTAATATCGGTATTGCTACTGAAGCAAACGATATAGCGGCTGAAAATGATACAGCCTTAAATGCAAAAACATATGATACTAGTTTAGGATATACTGGCGCTATTACATATTCAGGCGACAACGGTACTTACTGGTGTTATTTTAATCAGATAGAAGACAATCTAACTGAAAAAGAAAAATCTGATATAGATGTTTCTATCAATCAAGAAAACGAATGGTGGAAATAAAGGCAAACAATGACACAGCCTAATCCTTGGGAACAAAACATTATTGATAATGCAGTAGAATATTCTATTGTTGAGTGGCGTCCTTTGAATAAGACCACAAAAACAATATTAAAGACTTATGAAGAAGCAAAAAATTTATATGCGAAGACTATCAAAGAACATACAGCCACATTGGCATATGCAATAGATAATAAAGGTAGTCACGCTAACTTGAATCATTTAAATGATTTTAAAACAAAGGTGAATTATGTCAAATCAAAGACCAGGTAAATATCAATCTAAACCAGACGTAATGGGTCAGGATATGGGTGTCTTAAAATTTTTTAAGATTGCACAAAAAGTATTAGAAAAAGAAGGCAAATCAGATGAAGCCTTTAATATGGAAATGATGGTAGATTGGATACAATCAGGAAAAAGGTTGCCAAATACAGAGGAAGATGTTATAAAAGCATTAGGAATATAATTATGAAATACAATGAAGATAAAATATTAAAAGAAATAGGTGACTATATCAAAGATACTTATGGTCAACACTATGCTCAAGTCAAAGAAGGCGTACAAGTACAAGACCTATTAAGGTCGTGTGGTATAGACAAAGATTTTTGTCAAGCCAATGCAATTAAATATCTTGCAAGGTTTGGTAAGAAAGATGGTCGTAATAGGAAAGACCTATTAAAGGCTGTTCATTACATAGTTTTATTAATGTCAAGTGAAGATGAGTCAAATGCCAAAAGCAAAAGTAAGTAAACAACAATATTTTGAATACGTACTTGGTAAACATATCAAGTGGATGAGGTCATTAGGTCTAAATGTTGACGATAAAGGAGATATTATCAAGTCAAGTAATATAAGTAATACTGAAGGCTATTATCCTACAGCAGACTTATCAGATATACAACCAGAAAAACAACCTAAACTATCAAATAAAATATGTGGTAATGGTGGTAAAAAAGTTGATAATAGTTGGAAGATAGAGGCTTCAAAGAACTACACAATAGTACCAGCATATAATAAAGGACCATATATGGTGGTAAATAAATCAGATTTAAAGACAGCGGGAAGGAAAGTATGATGAACGAAGTATTAAATATGATTGATGACCTTAAAAAGGTAAAACAAAAGTTGGTGAGTGGCGACACGGCCGGTGCAATCAAATTGATTGACGAATCGGTTGCTTACAAGGAAAAAGAAGTTAAGGATTTTGAGACTTGGCTTGAAGAAGAAGAGAGATTAGCTGCGTCAAAAATGCAATCTCCAAGCGAATCTCAATACGATTTACCCTTTCCAGAGGGGGTACGGTAGTACGTAAAATGGTCGAATCGTCTGTCCTGGCGCATCCTAGGCGCTTAAAAATGTACAAAAAGCGTGTAAATACGTCATTTATTATAGGCTTGACATTCCAAGACTTTTCCTGTATAGTATATGAATATATTAATAAATTGAGAGGATAACACTATGTCGTTTACATATAATAAAGAAAATTTGTTTGCAGAGTTTGATGTTGCAAAACAAAAAGATATTAAGATGTCAAAGAAGAAAGACCAATTTGCCAAAGAGAATGACAAATTTGATAATAGAATACAATTCTTCAAAGACCATATTGAATTGAAAAAAACTAATCCACATTACTATTCTGGTTTAGATATAAATTTTGAAAAGTTATTAGAGGCTTGGTCAAGTACCAGTCCTATTGATTTCTTTTATAACACGGTTTTTGGTATGTCTTATGCCGAAAAAATGAGAATCTCCGAGATAGAACTTGCAGAGAAAAAAGCAACGGAAGGTCTTGGTGTCTAATTTAACAAACCAACAGATAGAGGATATCGTGGATAAAGTAATAAAGAAAGTTTGGGAGAGAGTTGCAATGTGGGGTATGGTAGTCATAGCTGCGTTTGTACTTGTATCTTTAGAACTTAACAAAGCGAAAGCTGATGAAGCTTCAATAACTCCTAAAGAGTTTGGCGAAGCCATTGTTGCTGTACCTGGTAAAGTATCTAACTTTGCTCAGAGTGAATGGCAAAAAACAAAAGAATACCAAGCAGAGTCTTGGGCTGATATGAGAGTACAATTTATCAGTACAAAGGAAAAGATTATTAATCTTTTTAGTAAGAAATAATGGTACAGAATATAAAATCTTTTTGTGATAAAATAGATTCTATTAAGAAAATGGCGGATGATTTACGTAATACTCCGCCATCTGACCCTTATTTACTTAAAAACAAAATTGAGAATATACAAGCAGATTCATTATTAGTTGCCAAAACTAAAGTTGATTCAGAATTTTTTGAGAATATAAATGATTATGAAAACACCCTTGACAAAGATTACCATTATGATTATAATGGTGTTGACGTTAACAAATTGTAGTACAAGTAGGTCTACCACAGGTGCAATACTAGGTGGTACAACTACTACAGCAGTATGTGTAGAACACGGTCTTACCGACCCATATGCCGCTGGTGCTTGTGCTATTATAGGTGCTTTTGCAGGTGCAGAAATTATGTATAAAAGTGATTATGATGTTCACAACGCAGTATTCGTAGACCATTTAAATACTAGTCCGAACGGTTCTAGTTATACAAATTGGTACAATCAAAAAACAGGTAATAGTGGTATTATACACACAACAAGGTCGTATTTGAAAGGACCTATAAAGTGTGTAGATTATGACGCTACGGTTGATATTACTAATCAATGGCCTTTGATAGGTGTTGGTAATGTAAATAGAGAAGTGGTGTTTGGTACTGCCTGTCAAATGCCTGATGGTCAATGGATAGAAAAGCCGAGGACATAATGTACACTAGTAGATACAACGATAGAATACAACAATTAGAATCTGAAGTAAAAGATAAAGAAGAAGAGATAGAAATTTCTAATGACAAGAGAGTAGTAGAATTAGAAGAGGAGATTTATAATACAAAACAATCTATTGAGGAGTTAAAAAAATATGTTTGACCCTAATTATAATGAAAAGAAATATCTAGTCTGGTCTTTTATACTAATAATATTTTTAATTATATCGGGTATTGCAGTTGCTAATGAGAATGGCGATTTAAGTGGTGACACATATCCTGTAAGCAAAGTAGAAGAGATTTTAGATAAGATAGAAAAACAAAACAATGATACATCTGTATATCATAGTACAATTAAACCATTAGACCCAGCGGAAACAAACGGTCAATACTGCTTTATTAAGGTGGTCATCAAACAAAAAGGTGATACCATAGTAAAAGAAGAGATTATGGAGTGTGCTGATGGTAGAAAGCGATTCGATGGACCAAGTTATTGGGACTTATTCGCTATGTTCTATTATCACGATACCAATAATCCTTCATATTGCCGATATTATAGTCGGCCAGGACACGCTTTTAAATCATATGGAAAGATGTGTCTTCAAACAAACGGTAAATGGGAGGTAACTCAATGATTAGAAATATAATCATTATTGCTCTTGTATTAATTATAGTATATGATGTATCAGGTGACCAAGCGTTAGGATACGTTCAATCCACGCTTGACTTTTTACAAAGTTTAGTATATGATGTAAAGGAGAGTAAAAACTTATGATGAAAAACAACGTGAAAATTATAGGTGCTATAGGTTTGGCGCTAATGCTTAATGCTTGTGCTGGTGGTACTTATAAAATTAAATCAGAAAACGGAAAGACTATGAACCAAGTACCAAAGTGGTATATGGCAGATTATTCAGAGAGAAAAGCCTGTGATACAGACTTACTTGGTAAAGGCAAAGATAAAGAATGTCTATTTGGTGTAGCAACATCCGTTTCTCCAGACCTACAACTTGCTATTGAGAAAGCAAAGATGTATGCAAAATCAGAAATTGCTGATATTGTTGCAGGTGAAATGAACAAACAATCTAAGCAGTTTATAACTGAATTAGGTAAAACACATAGTAAAACTACCGTATCAGAGGTAGAATCTACACTAGTAAATATAATCAAAGATACTAAAGTTAGAGGTTATGAAATTTGGAAACAAGATGTAACCTTAACAAAGAATGGTTATTATAGAGCGTGGATTGGTTTGAGATTGCCACTAGGTGAGTATAATAAGATGTATAATTATACCATTGAAGAGGCTGTTGACGCTTACAATGTAAAAGAGAAGGCTAATATCGCATATAAAGAAGTATTAGAAAATAAAGATGACAATAATAGTTTATAGTAAAAACAATTGTGTCTTCTGTACCAAGGCCAAAGGATTACTTAAAAATCTTGGCCTTGAATACGAAGAAAAATCTTTAGAAAAAGATTTTGGCTCAGACCCTACAAAGTTGGTTGAAGACATTGGTAAAAATGTTAGAACTATGCCACAAATTAAGATTGACGGTAAGTTGATTGGTGGTTATAATCAACTAATAGAACACTTTGCTGATAAGAACCAAGTTAATTTTAAGGGAGAAGTAATTGAGTGATAATATCATTTTCTTTCCAGAGAACAAGATTAAAAGGAAAGTACCAATTAATGACAAGGCAAAGAGTCAGTTTGCTGACGATTTAAAGAAGAAACAAACGATTGACTTCATAGAATCAGTAGTTGATGATATAGGATTTGATTTATTAAAAAAGTTTGTTGATTCAGGTGTTAAAACAAATGCAACAACCTTTACAAAAGACTTGGCGATTGTGATTGATACGATAAGAGGTTTAGTGTATAGAGATTTTGATATGGCTCACCCAGCACAATTATTGAGTGAGAAAATGGTAGATTTAAAAGTCAATAAAGATGGCAATTTTAGAACTGCTAAAATAACTTATGATATGTTTTTGACAAAACCACAACCACCAAGAAATGTTTTGTCAAGAGACATTAAAAAAGAATTAGACTATTTAAGAGAAGGCGGAGACCTGTTTGAACCAGACTTTGACCTTGATGACTAAAGAATTCTGGAGGGCATACAACAAATGTTCGCTATGTACTCTGAATGGTGTGGTGACCATAACACTAGAGAAAGGTAAGGTAAACAATAATGTTTAACTTTTTAAATATCTTCAATGAAAGGAAGAGTAATACTATGGCTCGAACAAAGCTAACTAAAACTGAAAAGGTAAGAAACCTTTTCGCAAAAGGTTCAGAGGTTTCTTGGAAAACTTTGAGAAACACACACGACCTTAAATCACCAGCTTCAATGGTGATGAAATTGAGAAACGAAGGAATGATGATTTATGAAAATAGGTCTTCAAAAGGCGTTTCTTACAGAGTTGGAACACCATCAAAAGCGATTATCGCTGCTGGTATCAACGCTGTATTCGGTAAGCAAACTGCTTACTCAGCATAATAAAAAAATAGGAGACAGGGGCCCTAAAGGCCCCTGTTTTCATTTAAGGTTAACCAAAAGGTTTTTATGACAGATAGTGAAGAAAAACAAAGAGCGCTTGACGCTACAATGGAAAACGAACATCAACCACCAAGTCCGATGGTACAGATTCCATTAAAAGAATATGACGAATTAAAAGACCAAGGAAAATATATTACAGACCCTAACTTGATTGCTAGTATAGACAAGATAGAGTTTTTTGTAAAAGAATTAAGAAAACATATTGTCAGAAAATTTTAAACAAGAAAAGAACAATAGGTTTACAATGACATTAGCAGAGGCGAGTAAAGATAAAACAATGACCAGAAAAGTGGATACATATGAATATCAATCTCTAGCTGATTGTATAAGAAGTGACCAAGTGCCTGCTAGTGAGGTTGCAGAGATATTTACAGACAAGGCATTTTACAAATGGTACAAAAAGAAGTACCTAAATAAGTATAAATAGTAATACGAATTGGAGAAAATTATGGCAGAAAATGATAATAAGATTATGGAATCACAACACCAGCAAAGATTAGGTATTATGCCTAAAGCAGCTATGGACTCTGGTAAAGGGTACGAAGCTTCAGGTCAGATAATGATTTCAGAAATTCTAACTAAAGTAAACAACGCTAAAGACAAAGCAAAGAAGATACAAGTCTTAAAACAATATGACTCGCCTTCTTTGAGAATGGTTTTAAAAGGTTCTTTTGACCCTAATATAAAATGGTCATTGCCAAATGGTACACCACCATATATGGCTAACGAAGCACCTAAAGGAACTGAACATACTCTATTAGAGAATGAAGCAAAAAGATTGTGGCATTTTGTAGAGGGTGCAGACCCGGAGACCACTAAAACTCAAAAAGAAACAATGTATATACAGATATTAGAGGGTCTTCAACAAGAAGAAGCTCAAGTATTACTTGATATGAAAGATAAGAAATTGAACAAAGTATATAAGGGTTTAAGTGATTCGGTAGTCAAGGAAGCGTTTGGTTGGGACGATAATTATGTCAAACCAGAACAAAAATAGAACAAAATAAATCAAAAACCATTGATTTTACTCGCTTTTTTATTTAAAAAAGTGCTTGCCTTGTCGCTGTTGGTAGTATATACTATACCTATAAATATAAAATAGGAGATTACATTATGAAAAAGTTGATATTTTTACTGGCGGTTGTATGGTTTGGCTTAAGTGCTATTTCAAATTCAGTAAAAGCAAATGACTATAACACAGCAGTTATTGGTCATATAATACAAACTAAAGTAAATGGTGGTAACGTAGATACCTCTGTATTAGAGGCAGAGTTGCAAAAGTTGACTTATAATTTTGCTACTGAAATGACTTTTGTTTTACAAAAACATCTACCAAATATTTTAGAAGGTATTGCTTCTGAAATGAGACAAAACGCTGATAAAATATATAAATGTAAATTACTTGAAGGTGGCTCCTATGAATGTAAAGAATAAAAAATGCCAAAACTTACAAGTAAAAAACTCAAAGTCAAAAAACTTATCAAGAGAGGTGTAAATGCCTCTGGCGAGAGACAATATAAAACTACCTATAAAGCAATCAAACAATATTTTAAATACATTAATGAGGGAATGTTCGGTGGTAAATTATCACCGTTCAACGAAGTTGAAATTAAAAACTTGGCTAGACAAAAATGTGTTGGTCAAGTTAACATACTGGAGTGGAAGAGAAAAGGTACTAGAAGATATCATCTTGAAATGTTACCAAAGTATCCAAGCTTCCAATACTTTCTTGATACATTGTGCCACGAAATGGTACATCTATATCAAATGCAGAATTTGGGCGACACAGGAAATCATAACAAGATATTCTGGTCGTTTGAAAAAAAGGCCAAGACCCTAGGTCTAGGTTTATAATTAACAAAGTGAGAGGATTATATAATGAGAAAGACGAAAGAACTAGACCACCATCTTAAGCACATAATCAATAGTGTGCCAATCAACCTAGAAAAGTTTGAGAATAACAAAGAAAAGAAGATTACCTATTATACTGGTAATTGGGCAACAGATGTTATGAATAACTTTACTGAAAAACAATCAGAGAAAATCTTTAAGAAGATGAATAAGATTATGGATAATAATCCTAATATTATGTTCTTACAGAAACGTATGAAACCTATCTCTGTTGGCAGTTGGTCAGAATATGGTGAACAAGAACCATATGATATTACTGGTTTTGAATACATAGCAATTAAAAAGTAGTGTATGAGAAAAAAAACTAAAGTAGAAACCAAAATAATAGAAAGTAATATGAGTAAAAAAATATGGTACTGGTCAAAAAGAATTATTTGGTCGTTAATAATGTTAGGGGTCGTTTATGGTATAGGAACTTTCTATCCAAATCCTCTAGCAAAGAAGTGGGCAAACGAAGAGTTAAGACAAGAGCATACAATATGGGCTCAAAACCTTGGTTTATATCCACCAGAAATGAGATACAAAACAAATTATGAGTTTATTGAATCAGTAAAGTATTGTGTAGATTACATAAACTTTACCACGCCAGCAGACAAAAGAGTGCCTATACAGATGTTAATAGGTCAAGCAGTATTAGAGTCTGGTTGGGGTCAATCAAGATTTGCAAAAGAAGCAAACAACTTGTTTGGTATCAGAGTGTTTAAATCAACAGCACCACATTTATTACCAGAAGGCATAACAAAATGGCCAGGTTGGGGTGTTAGAAAATTTGAAACAAAATGTGATAGTGTTAAAGAGTATATTAGATTATTGAATGAACACCCAGCATATGAAGACTTTAGAAAATTAAGGCAAAAGATGTGGGCAAAAAATCAAGAACTAGATTCTAAAAAACTAATTAAAACATTAAAAGCATTTTCTACAACTGAAGATTATGACAAGAGAGTAATTAGAATGATAGAGAAGATAGATAAGGTTGTTTCCGAAAACAATAAATAATACTATGTTTACAATATTTTTAACTTTTTTAAGTGCCATTTCTATATCTGTAATAGCCGCAGGTTATTCCATTATAGGTTTGGCCACAATATTTGCCGGTGCATACGTACCTATCATTGCTATGGGTAGTGCATTAGAAGTAGGTAAATTAGTCGCCGCCAGTTGGTTGTATAACAACTGGACAAATTCACTTGTACCTAAAACTATAAAAGCATATCTAACAAGTGCTGTTATAGTTTTAATTTTTATAACGTCTATGGGTATTTTTGGTTTCTTATCAAAAGCACACCTAGATAGTGTACAACCTCAAGCAAACTTTACAATACAAACTAGTTTAATTGATAAACAAATACAACAAGAAGAACGTAATATAGAACGAGCAGAGAAAACTTTATTACAATTAGATAAATCAATAGAAGTTTATATAGATAAAGAATACGTCACAAGAGGTTTAAAAGAACGTAAGAAACAAGAGGAAGAAAGAAATCTATTAAAAGAAGAGATTAAAAAATCTACGTTTAATATATCAGAATTATATAAAGAAAAATCTTCAGTAGAATTGGAACAACAAAAAATAGAGGCAGAGGTTGGTCCACTTAAATACATAGCAGAATTAATATATGGTGAAAATGCAAAAGACCATTTTGACGAAGCTGTTAGATATGCTATAATGGTTTTAATATTTGTATTTGACCCATTAGCAGTATTACTATTAATAGCGGCCAACATATCATTGAGGACTTGGAATAATGACCGAAACAAGAAAAAAGAAATTAAACAAGAAGCAGAAGCAAAGGCTACGAGACAAAGAAACTGGCAAAAAGAGGCTACTAACGCAAAAGCTAAAGCGAGAGACCTCCGAAATAAGCAAAAAGTTTATAAAGACTTTTTTGACAAGTTAGGTAAAAGAAACCTAAAGAATAGAGATTATGAAAACTTTTTTAGACAAATGGGTACTAAAGAACTAACGGAACTAGGTCTGGATCCTGACGCAATACGAATCAAACTAGACCAAATAATGGAGTGGAATGACCCGAATATTAATCCTTCTAGCGATAAGTAGTTTACTAATGGGTTGTATGAAAACAACCTGTATATCTCATAGTCCTTGGACAAATAAATGTGAGAAAGTAACCAAGATAGACTGGAAAGACCCTAAATTTACAATGTTGCGAACTATTATCACTAATGGTGCCAATGCAGGTAAATAAAGCTTGACAATAACTATATAATGAGGTATAATGAAACAAATGATTATGACAGATGATATTAATAAACTAATCCATCCAGACTTACAGATGAGGCGTATCAAAAGCGCTGAAGATAGATGTAAGAAAGCAACTAACGATTGGGGTAAGAACTTTTGGTACAATACCTTTAGGGCGTTGTGTGAAAAGTATGATAAAATGGATTATTTTAGGAAGGCAATACACTAATGAATGTATTTTATGTAGATAAACATCCAGTAAAAGCTGCTGAACAAATGTGTGATAAACATATTGTCAAAATGATTTTAGAATCAGCACAACTATTATCAACTTGCCACCGTGTACAAGATGGTACAGAGTATTATGACAAGACTAAAAATGGTCGTAAGATTAAAAGATGGAAACACCCTAATTCTAATTTAGAACCTATTTTATACAAAGCAGGTTGGGTAAAACACCCNAGTACAATATGGTTNTTTGANTCNGCNTACAANTANATNTGGTTATATAAACATATGATGGCTCTTAATGAAGAATACAAGAANAGATACAATCATACAAAAAATCATTTGACTATTGATAAACTAGGTGACATATTAAAACATCCACCTAAAAACGCTAAATATAATAAAATTGCAACAGACCCTAAACCAGCAATGCCTGAATATTGCAAAGTTGATGGTGACGCAGTAGCTAGTTATAGAAACTATTATATACTAGAGAAGAAAAGATTTGCTACGTGGAAAAGTCCAGCAAAAGTACCAGATTGGTACAAAGAAGGTAAAATATATGGCAACGAAGAAGAACAATATATCTAGGCCTAAAATATTTGAAAGAAATCCTAATACAGGTGTTATACGTTGGAGATATACAGACGAATCACCAGATAAATTCGGATGGCCAAATTATGGTAGATTATTAAAGGAGAAAAAAAATGGCAAACATTAATGAATATAACAGAGACAATATGATTGAGGCGATTAAAGANCACGCCAAAGGCCATATTAAAAAACACTCAATGAACGTTGAGATATACTTGAAGAACGCCGCTGGAGTTGGTGAACATCCTGATNTATTAGACGCAGTTGAAAAAGAACTTGAAGTTATTGCTAAGTATCACGACCAGTTAGAAGTAATTAAAACTTACTTTGAACAAAGTGACCCATTCAAGAGTCAGCAGTAATGAATAACATTATAGACCCTAAAAACCCTAATACGGTTGGTAAAAGTTTATTGAATCTAGGTAATCACGTTTTGATTTTAGGTTTTATAGGTGCTCTAGTTTTTGTAGTAGTAGCGAGTTATTAATGCCAACATATACATTTGAGAATACCAAGTCTGGTAAAGTGTTTGATGAATATATGTCTATATCTGATAGAGAGACATATTTAGAACAAAATCCACACATTAAACAACTTATTACAAAGATAAATATAGTTAGTGGTACAGGAGGTATCAAGAATGATTCAGGTTGGAAAGACAATTTGCAAAGAATAGCAGAGGCACATCCTACAAGTGCTCTCGCTGACCGATATGGTAAGAAGTCAATTAAAGAAATCAAAACAAAACAGGTTATAGAAAAACACCGTAAAAGAAAAGGAAAATAATGGCAAAAGATATACCAGATTTTATGCGTGGATTTGACCTTGATGATGATTGGGGTATGACACCTGTTGGCGAAATGCCAAAAGCAGAACCAAGTATAGACCCAAAAGCAATTGACAATCAGAATTTAGAATTATCAAAAGTAAAGAGTGACGTTTCATCAATCAAAAGTATGATGAATGAGATAATGCAAATAGTNAGTGAAAAAGAAACCATCACAAAAGAAATTAGTGATGAAGAAACGATAGGCAAGTTTAAAGATATAGAAAAACTTATCTTACCGTTTTTATATAACTTAATGAAGTCAGACGAACCTTATATACATTGGCCAAACAGAGCGCCAATAATTAAGGCTCAGATAGAGAAATTACTCAAATTAACAAGAGGATAATATGGATACTAATAAGTTAAGAGAACAACTAAAAATAGACGAAGGCGTAAAATTTGAAGTCTATGATGACCACCTAGGTTACAAAACTTTTGGCATTGGCCATTTGGTAGTAGCGGGTGATGAAGAGTATGGAGCACCAGTAGGTACTCCTGTATCAGAGGATAGAGTGAATAGTGTATTTGATTCAGACGTACAAACGTATATTGATGAATCAAAAAAGGTATTTCCTAACCTTGATGATTTACCTGAAGAAGCACAACAGGTAATTGTAAATATGTGCTTTAATATGGGAGCTCCAAGACTTGCAAAATTCAAAAAATTTGTTGCAGCTGTAAATGACAATAACTGGTCAACAGCGGCAGTAGAAATGATGGATAGCCGTTGGGCAAAACAAGTTGGTAATAGAGCAGAAAGATTAAGAGATAGGGTCAAAGCATTAGCTTGAAACCTTAAACGTCTTAATGATGAAAAAGAGGCGGCAAGCTTGAAAGAACGTAATAAAATTAATGACGAATTAATGAAACACCGCTCAATTTAGGCTTGACAATATAATAAAATAGTATATAATGAACATATGAAAAACACGATATTAAGATATTTAATAGGTATTGGTAGTGTTGTAGGAGTTATTACAGCACTATCATACTTACTAAACTATATGCAAGGAACAATATAATGAAGAATTTTATACAATTAGATGAGAGTAAATTCCCAAATACAAAGGGAATGAATCAGAATGGTTTTAGGTTTTATGCCGTAGATGGCAAACACTATCCATCTGTAACCACAATTTTAGGTATTCAAAAGAAAGCAGGCCTAGAAAAGTGGCGTAAGAATGTTGGTGAAGAGGCTGCCAAATGGGAAATGGCCAGAGCGGCACGTAGAGGTAAAGCAACACACACACTTGTTGAGCAATACTTAAAAGGTCAACAACAAACTATTAAAGACGTACTACCAAATGGTATGTTTAAGTTGATGAAACCATACCTAGACCAAGTTGATAATATACATTGTCTTGAAAAGATTATGTACTCACACAAACTGACCCTTGCTGGTCAAGTTGATTGTATTGCAGAGTACAATGGTAAATTATCAGTAATAGATTTCAAAACAGCAAACAAAGAACGTATTGATAGTTGGAATGAATCATATTACTTACAATGTTCTGCTTATGCAATTATGTATGAAGAGCTATTCGGTAAACCGATAGAACAAATTGTTGTACTACAAGCAGGCGAAGATGGTAGTTGTAATAGTTTTGTAAAACAAAAATCAGAATACTTGTCACAACTAGAAAAAGCTATTAAGGACTTTTATAAATATTATGAAGAACTTAATAAAACAAAGCTAGAAAATTAATCAAGTGGCCTCGTCTAATTAAGTCCTTATAGGAGGCATNATGCATAAAATAATAATAACACTTTTGTTTAGTGTGATTGCGTTTACAGCCCAAGCTGACCACGAAAATATTTATGGTTTAGCACCTATGGGATTGCCAGCGCAATGTGGACCTAGTGAAATTATAAATCAGTATATTCAAGACTTTGGTTTTGAACCTGAAACATTTTCTATAGCGAGGGAGGGTGCTATCGCAGATAACCCACCAGCTTACTATGTTACCACTTTCACTAATGGCAGTGAGGAACACTTGATAGTCCTAACGGCACCATCAGGTTCCGAAAGTTGTATAGTATCTCATTCTTTTAATTTAAATTATAAGAATAAATTAGGTACTTAAAGAATTACTTGTTGACGTAGAGTATAATAGGTATAGAGGACGTGGGTGCAACTCCCACCACCTCCACCATAAACACATTGTAGGAGATTAGTATGTTAAAATGGTTTNTAAATTTGTTTACTATCAAACACCAAGGTGATTTAAGTAAACATAGACTACATACTACAAAGTACGAAGACCTTTGTAAATAATGTGCTTATGGGGGGTGTGGTAGGTTCGACTCGTATTGAAAGACTTTATAGAGAGTAATAGTTGGCGAACTCAAACGCAATTTTAAATGGCAACGAAAATTTTGCTATTGCTGCCTAGTTAATAGGTGACGGAGTTTTGTGGTGTACTTGGCAACAGAAACACCACGCTTTACATTTAATAGAATAAGTGATATATTATATAATATGAATAGCAAAGAATTTACAAATAAAATAAACGATATAGTTAAAGAAAAAAAACCAATAACTTATATTGACGCAATAGTACACTATTGTGAATCTCAAAACATTGAAGTAGAAACTACTTCAAGATTAATCTCAAAATCACTAAAAGAAAAAATCAAAGCTGAGGCTATAAATGCCAATATGCTTAAGATTAAGAAAGGTGGTACTTTACCTGTATGAATGGCTTAGAAATGTTATATCATATGTTGTTTGTTGAGTATGATAAAGGTCTATGGGGAATAATAGCATTAGGTGTCATATTCACTATTATAAGTATTGTTATGGATTATGGTTATAGCGAGACTAGGGATAAACATTAATGTATGGTGGATTTGATGTATATAAAGTATATCTTGGTGTTAAACTACACTTTACAACCGATACATATGATTATATAAAATATGGTGGTAAAACAAATGCAACGCTGGATACATTCACTAAAAGAAAAGATAGATATTTTTTTCATAAGTTATCTAAGCGATTTAATGAACGAGATATCTTGGATTATTTTGTTGCTAATTTTGTTATTAATGGCGACAAGTGGATAGGAAATTTATTAAACAATGAAGGTACTGACAATTACACCAGATATAAAAAGTATAAAGAGTCTTTTAGATATCACTTTAGGGACGATTGCGTACGGATTAATGATGATTTTAGCAACAAGCGTATTTCTTTTGATGATGGTTTGGGCGTATCTAATGGACAACATCCTAGACTCTTACGATTACTTATTCAAGGGAAAATTAAACACGAAACCACCATCTATCTGGATAAACACCTTGCGTTTTTCAAAAATTGGGATAAAGATATTAATGAAAAAGTTGTATGGCCTAAAATCTCACATACGATTACCAGATTTAAGCCGTTTTTAAATTTTAATGTGACAGAAGCAAAAATGATTATGAAAGAGGTATTTGTTAATGATTAAAGAAGTGAAAGATGAATATGATAAGTGGAAACCTAAACTAGATGATAAAATCAAGGCATTAAATTCATCAAGAGTATTTAAAAAGGTAACACCAAAAGGTGATTTATCTTGGTACGTAAAATGGTTTTCATCTTTAGTAATACTATCAGGTATGGTATTGACATCATCAAGTATAGAACCTTGGAATATGTGGACACATTTAATAGGTGTGTCTGGTTGGTTAATTGTAGGTATGATGTGGCACGACAGAGCATTGATAATGTTAAATGGTGTTGCTATCTTTATATTTGCAAGTGGACTAGTAAATTATTATTATGGCTAAATATTTTGATGAAGAGTGGCCAAAAGAAGAAGAGATATTAAACATTGGTCTTAAAATGTCAAGACAAAATAAACTAGATAGAACAAAAATGAGTAGAGCATTTTGTATAGGCAATGGTGAATCAAGATTAGGTTTTGATTTAGAGAGATTACGACCACTAGGTACCATTATGGGTTGTAATGCATTGTACAGAGATTTTAAACCAGACGCAATTGTTTCAGTAGACCACGGTATTATGCACGAAATATACCATAGTGGTATTTGTTTTGAAATACCATCATACTTTAGAGATTGGACAAAAGTACCTGTACACTTATATAAACTAATGGTAGAAGGTAATATATCTGAATTAGATGTAGACCTAATTAAAAATACCAAAGGCGTATTTACTTCTAACGAAAAAGGTCTGGCTGAAGAGTTTGTATTTCACGGTTCTAAATTAGAAGGCCTAGCACATATTATAAAAAAGAATAAAGAAGTTATAGAGAAAAAAATTAGTGTAGGACAAATTAAGATTTCTTGGATACACCCTAAAAAAGATAAGTCAACTAGTTTGACAGATGTTATGGGTAAAGATAGAGGTTGGGCTTGTGGTCCTAGTAGTGGTTATGTTGCTTGTGAAACATATAAGGCAAAAGAAGTATTTTTGATAGGCCACGATTTAAAATCAAAAACAGACCGAATCAATAACATATACAAAGGGTCAAAACACTATCTGGCACCCGAAAATAGCCCTACACCACACGATAATTGGGTAAATCAATGGTTGCAGTTATTTAAATTGTACCCTAACACCACATTTTACAAGGTAAATAGAGATTTAAACCTAAAAGATAACGTTAATCAACACGTACCAGAGTGGGAAGGCACACAAAATTTATTTTATGTTGACTATTCCAGCATTGACAATCTATCTTAAATGGTGTATATTAATAAACAATAACTAACGAATAACAAAAGAATAGATTATGAACGGATTACAAATACCAAAGGTTACATTTAGAACAAGAGTTGGTGATGAGGTAGAGACAGACGGTGGTTGTGCTATCGGTGGTCAATGGCTTAATAAAACAACAGACGATTACTTTAAGGGTAAAAGAGTTGTATTGTTTAGCTTACCAGGTGCATTTACACCTACTTGCTCATCACAACAATTACCAGGATTTGAAGAAGAGTATGCTCAAATTAAATTATTAGGCATAGACGAAGTTTATTGTGTATCAGTTAATGACTCTTATGTAATGAATGCTTGGTCAAATCATATGAATATAAAAAGTGTTAAGATGATACCTGATGGTTCAGGTAACTTTACAAGATTTATGGGAATGCTAATTGGTAAAAACCATTTAGGTTTCGGTAATAGGAGTTGGAGATATATGGCAGTTATTAATGACGGCACAATTGAGAAATGGTTTCAAGAACCAGGTATCAATAATGAAGGCATTGATGATGACCCATACTTTGAAACAACACCAAAAAATATGGTAGATTATTTACGTAATGCTAAGTAAAACTATTATAAATAACTATGAAGGCGATAATATAGCCTACACAAATACAACGAACATATTTAATACAAAGGAGATATAATATGGATTTTGAAAGTTTAAAATCAAGTGCTTCTAACTTTGATAAGATAACAAAAGCATTAGAAGCTTCATCAGAAAAACCAGAGTCCTCTGGTAATTCTAAAAACAAATATCAAGACGACAGAATTTGGAAACCTGAACTAGATAAAACTGGTAATGGTTATGCAGTAGTCAGATTCTTGCCAGCAAGTACAGGCGAAGAAATGCCTTGGCAAAGAGTTTGGTCTCACGCTTTCCAAGATAAAGGCGGTTGGTATATTGAAAATTCTTTAACGACACTAAATCAAAAAGACCCGGTGTCCGAAGAGAATACAAGATTATGGAACACAGGTGTTGATAGTGATAAGGAAATTGCTCGTAAGAGAAAAAGAAAATTATCATACTACTCAAACATCTTTGTTGTATCAGACCCAAAACATCCTGAAAACGAAGGCAAAGTTTTTATATTTAAATTTGGTAAGAAAATCTTTGATAAGATTACCGAAGCAATGCAGCCAGCGTTTGATGATGAGACACCAATTAACCCATTTGATTTTTGGAAAGGTGCAAACTTCAAACTAAAAATCAGAAAAGTAGATGGTTATTGGAACTACGATAAGTCTGAATTTGAGAGTGTTAGCCAAATCAAAGAGAGTGATGAAGATATCAAATCTATTTGGTCTAAGCAATACCCTCTAAACCCTTTTGTTGACCCTAGTAATTTTAAGACCTATGATGAACTCAAAGAGAAACTGAATAGGGTAATTATGGGACAACGAAACACAGAAACCGTGGAAAATGTAGACCTCCCACCACAATCCACAACGTCTGTGCCAAGCTCAAGTGATGTTAAATCTGAGCCTGCTAGCGAAGATGATGATACTTTATCATATTTTAGTAAATTAGCAGACGAAGATTAATCTTTCTCTCTCAATCACGAATGCTTAACCCTTAGCGAGAAATCGCTAAGGGTTTTCTTATAAATAGTGGTATGGTAAATATATTTAATCCACTAGTTGATTTACAAGACAAACAATTCAAATCGGCGTCTTGGTATCGTAATGCAGCTTCATTAATATCAGATAGAGCAACATCTGGTAAGTTAATGAGAGACGGCAAGTTATTAGGTAGACCAAGTGCAGGCAGAATGTCTATGTTTGTATATGACCCTAAAACAAAAGCAAAACTACCATTTTACGATACATTTCCACTAGTATTACCTATTGATACGTTTAGAGGAGGTTTTATAGGTTTAAACTTTCATTATCTTCCCTACGGTTTACGTTATAAATTATTAGACCAATTACAGCAGTTTAGTACAAACTCAAAGTTTGACCAATCAACAAGATTACAGGTCACGTATGACGCAGTAAAGAATATTGGTTTAATAAAACCAGCCATTAAAAAATACCTTTGGCGTTATGTAAGAAGTAATTTTTTAAGAGTTGATGTACAAGAAATGGCGATTGCAATATACTTACCAGTTGCTAAATTTAATAAAGCAAGTATTGGTCAAGTATTCGCAGATAGTAGGAGAAAAATCTAATGGCAGTATTAAGAGGTGGTAGAAGAATAGGTAATTATGATGTTAGAATAGGATTACCTAGAGATAAATCACTAGTAGATATACACAAAGACCCTAGATTACAGAGACAACCTGGTGGTGCTGGTGTATTACAAAGGTTTCAATCACAAATAAATCAAGGCGAAGGTTTTGCTAGGCCAAATAGATATGTTGTAAGAATAAATTTACCTAATGGCGTTGCACAGGAGGCTCTCAATAGAAGAACTGACCCTATGGCAATTAGGCAAGGTACTCTACCGGCAGCTAATAATGATTTAGAAAGTAAACAAACTATTGAAAGTGTCAATATGATGTGTAATGCTGTGACATTACCAAATAGAGATATAAACACCGTAGCATATAGAACATATGGTCCTAAAAGAGAAATGCCATATGCATATAGTTTTAGTGGACAGATACAATGTTCTTTTTATGCAGATAAATTTTTAAGACAAAGATTATTTTTTGAAAATTGGCAAAAGAAAATAATTAGCCAAGAAAGTCACTCAATGAGATTTTATGATGACTATGTTGGCAGTATGGATATTTTAACATTAGGTCAGTTTGACGCAAAACAAGATGATGACGCAAGAGTGACATATGCAGTAAGATTATCTGAAGTTTATCCTCAAACGATTGGTTCAATTGATTATAGTTATGGTGCAGATGAACAGACAATAGTACCTATTACATTAAATTTTAGAACTTGGGTAAATTTAACAATGGACCAAGTTAATGGTGCAACAACAGGTAAATCACTTGGTGATGTACCTACAATAAAAGCAGGAAAGAATTTTGGCTTGTTTGGTGGTTTATTAGGTAAACTTCCGCCTGAATTACAAAGAGCAGGCAGAGACGCCCTACAAGTAGCAAGACGCTCTTTACCTATTGGTAAAGTGACAGGTGGTAGACTATTTCCACCATTTGGCTAATATATTATAAAGGAGATAAATTATGGCATTGCCTATATTAGAAACAGCGACATATGAGTTGACGTTACCTTCAGCAGATATTGTTGTTAAATACAGACCGTTTCTTGTAAAAGAAGAAAAGGTTTTATTGCAAGCGTTAGAGACTTCAGACGACAAGGAAATTAAAAATGCAATCAAAGAGATTGTTAACACTTGTACGTTTGGTTCTTTAGACGCCAGCAAAATACCAACATTTGATTTAGAATATGTATTTTTGCAGATACGTAGTAAGTCAGTTGGTGAGGTAGCAAAAGTAAGATTACTATGTCAAGATGACAAAGAAACTTATGTAAACACCGAAGTAGACCTATCAAAGGTAGAAGTACAAGTAGATGATAAACATTCAAACAATATTGTTATTGATAAAGATAAAAATATTGGTATGACTATGAAATATCCTACTATTGATACCGTTGACCCTGCTTTGAATGTTAAAGGTATGAAGACAAATCAATTATTTGATATGATTATTAAATGTATTGACTCAATATATGAGGGCGAAACTCAACACCAAGTTAATGATTATTCTAAAGAAGAAATGAATAAATTTTTAGAGAGTTTAGACAGAAAAGCTTTTGATAAAATTAATAACTTTTTTGAGACTATGCCTCAATTAAGACACGAAGTTGAGATTGAGAATCCCAAAACTAAAGTAAAGAGTACGGTAGTGATGAAAGGGGCACAGGATTTTTTCGTATTGCCCTCTCTCACGACAGCTTAGAGAATTACTTTAAGGTGAATTTTGCGTTAATGCAACATCATAAATATTCTTTAGCAGAGCTAGAGGGTATGCTACCTTGGGAGAGGGAAATATATGTGGATTTATTA
>NHIU01000041.1 GCA_002169755.1 Candidatus Pelagibacter sp. TMED197
AGAAATAGTTGGTTCTGACGATTTAATAGAAAAAATATCTACAGGAAAATTTGATTTTACAAAATTAATTTGTACACCTGCAATGATGAGTAAAATTGGTAAGCATGGAAAAGTTTTAGGACCAAAAGGCTTAATGCCTAACCCAAAACTTGGAACAGTTTCAAATGAGATATCTAAAGCAGTAAAAGATATTAAAAGTGGTTTAATAGAAATTAGAAATGATAAAGATGGAAATTTATCATCTACAATAGGAAGAAAAAGTTTTTTAAAGGATAAGTTATTAGAAAATTATAAATATTTTATTGAGAGTGTTAAAAAAGAAAAGCCTGACACTATTAAAGGTGAATTTATAAAAAATATTTTTTTGACATCTACAATGGGAATTTCTTACAAAGTTGGAGCTAAATAGTTATGATGAATAAAGAGGCAAAAAAATTATATGTAGAAGAAATGAAAAAAAGTTTTTCATCAAATGAGTCAGTGATGATTGCTCAATACCAAGGCTTAAATGTAAAAGAATTAGATAAATTAAGAAAAGAACTTAGGGAAAAAGGCATTATTTTCAAGATAACAAAAAATAGAGTAACAAAAATTGCAATTAAAGAAACACCAGTTAAAGACTTAGAAAAATATTTTACTGGCCCTACTGCAGCAGCAATTTCTTCTGATCCAATTTCAACAGCAAAAATATTAACTAATTTTGCAAAATCGCATGACAAGTTAAAAATCGTAGCTGGATTCATGGATGGTAAAGTTTTAGATCAAAAAGAAGTGGCTATAATCGCCACACTACCTTCGCTAGAGGAGGCTAGAGCCAAAATAGTGGGTATTTTAGCTTCACCAGCTCGAAAATTAGTGAGTATTTTACTTGCACCAGGCTCAAAAATTGCTAATTTAGCGCGCGCAAAGAGTTTAAAAAATTAATTCATAGGATTCAACATGGCAGACTTAAATAAAATTATTGATGAGTTATCATCGCTAACAGTTGTTGAAGCAGCTGAGCTTTCTAAACAATTAGAGGAAAAATGGGGAGTAACTGCAGCAGCACCAGTAGCAGCAGCAACAGCTGGAGCAGCAGCACCGGCTGCAGAAGAAAAATCTGAGTTTTCACTTTTCTTATCAGCAGCAGGAGATAAAAAAATTAATGTTATTAAAGAGGTAAGGGCTATAACTGGTTTAGGATTAAAAGAAGCAAAAGATTTAGTTGAAGCAGCACCAAAAGAAATCAAATCTGGTGTAGCTAAAAAGGAAGCTGAAGAATTTAAGAAAAAACTTGAAGCAGCTGGAGCTAAAGTAGAATTAAAGTAAACAAAATTTAAGACAAAATTTTACTGCGTTTAAAAAATTGCGGTAAAATTTTTTTATTATTAATGCAATTATCTTTTACTCAAAAGAAAAATATTAGAAAAAACTTTGGAAAGCTTGTAGAGGGCTTGTCAATTCCCAATCTTATTGAGGTTCAAAAAAATTCCTATAATGAATTTTTAAATTCTAAAACTCTTGAAGATCAAATGAGCGAGCTATCAAAAGGTATTGATAAAGTTTTTAAAAGTATTTTTCCTATTGAAGACGGTACAGAAAAATCTACTTTAGAATATATCTCTTACAAATTGGAGAAACCAAAATTTGATGTAATAGAATGTAAACAAAGAAGTTTATCTTACTCAGCCGCACTTAAAGCAAATTTAAGATTAGTTGTTTATGAAATTGATGCAGAGAATAATACTAAACAAATTCTTTCTGCAAAAGAACAAGAGGTATTTATTGGAGACTTACCATTAATGACACCAAGTGCAACATTCATAACTAACGGAGTAGAGAGAGTTGTAGTAAACCAAATGCATAGAAGTCCAGGAGTTTTCTTTGATCACGATAAAGGAAAAACTCACGCAAGTGGAAAATTTTTATTTAACTGCAGAATTATTCCTGGTAGAGGATCTTGGCTAGATTTTGAATTCGATCCTAAAGATATTTTATATTTTCGTATTGATAGGAAAAAAAAACTTCCTATAACTACAATTTTATTTGCTTTAGGATTTAAAAAAGAAAAAATAATTAGTACATTTTATAAAATTGATACTTATAAATTCAATAATGAGAATAAAAAGTGGACAACAGATTTTAATCCTGAAAACTATAAACGACCAATAAAATTATCCTCTGATTTAATTGATGCAAAAAATAACAAAAAAGTCTTATCAAAGGGTGAAAAATTAAATATTGTTATTGCAAAAAAACTTCAAGAAAAAGGTTTAAAATCCATATTAACATCTAGTGAACAAATTATAGGCAAATATACTGCAAATGACATAAAAGATAAAAGTGGACAAGTTTTAGTTGGGGCAGGTTTTGATATTACTGAAGAACAGTTAGAAAAAATTATTCATCAAAACGAGTCCACACTTAATATCGTAAATATAGATCCAATAAATAAAGGACCTTACTTATTAGAAACTTTAAAAATTGACAAGAACACTAACAAATCTGATGCACTAAATGATATTTATAAAGTGTTACGTCCAGGAGAGGCACCATCTTTAGAAGTTGCTGAAGAAATTTTCAATAATCTTTATTTTAAAAAAGAAAGATATGATTTGTCTGAAGTTGGTAGAGTTAAATTAAACTCTAAATTAAATTTAAAAACTAATAATAAAAAAACTATTCTTAGCACTGATGACATTATAGCAATAATTCAATTTATGTTAGATTTAAGAGATGGAAAGGGCGATGTAGATGATATTGATCATTTAGGAAACAGAAGAGTTAGATCTGTTGGTGAGTTAGTTGAAAATCAATTTAGAATAGGTTTGTTAAGAACAGAGAGAACAGTTAAAGAAAAAATGTCAACATTCCTTGAAATAGAATCTGCAATGCCTCAAGATTTAATCAATGCCAAACCAATAACTACTTCATTAAAAGATTTTTTTGCTACATCTCAACTTTCTCAATTTATGGACCAAACAAACCCATTGTCAGAAATTACACATAAAAGGAGAGTTTCAGCTTTAGGCCCAGGTGGCTTGACTAGAGAAAGAGCAGGGTTTGAAGTTAGAGATGTTCATCCAACCCATTATGGCAGAATATGCCCAATTGAAACTCCTGAAGGACCAAATATCGGATTAATAAATAGTTTAGCAACTTATTGTAGGGTAAACAAATTTGGTTATATAGAAAGCCCTTATAAGAAAGTCGTAAATGGAAAAGTTACTTCGGAAATTAAATACTTATCTGCTATAGAAGAGGAAAAATACACTATTGCTCAAGCAAACTCTTCTATCAAAAAGGATGGATCTTTCGAAGAGGAATTAGTTGCATGCAGAAAAAATTTAAATTTTGAATTATCTAATAGAGAAAGCATTGATTTTATTGATGTGTCACCAAAACAATTAGTTTCAGTTGCTGCAGCTTTAATACCGTTTTTAGAAAACGATGATGCAAATAGAGCTTTGATGGGTTCAAATATGATGAGACAAGCAGTTCCGTTGTTAAAACCAGAGTCCCCGTTAGTAGGAACTGGAATAGAGTCAGATGTAGCTTTAGACTCTGGAGTAACCATCGTAGCTAAAAGAGATGGAGTGGTAGATAAAATTGATGGAAAAAGAATTGTTGTGAAAGCTACTGATGTTACAGATCTATCTCAATCAGCTGTAGATATTTACAATCTTTCTAAATTTCAAAGATCAAACCAAAATACTTGTATAAATCAAAAACCATTAGTAAAGGTTGGAGATACGATAAAAAAAGGTGATATTATAGCTGATGGACCAGCAACAAAATTAGGAGAACTTGCTTTAGGTAAAAATGTAACTGTTGCGTTCATGCCGTGGCAAGGATACAATTTTGAAGATTCAATCTTAATTTCTGAAAGATGTGTAACAGACGACGTATTTACATCTGTGCATATAGAAGAATATGAGTCAATGGCTCGAGATACNAAATTGGGAGCTGAAGAAATAACNAGAGANATACCAAATGTTAGTGAAGAAAGTTTAAGAAATTTAGATGAGTCCGGTATAGTTTATGTTGGNGCCGAAGTAAAACCNGGNGATATTTTAGTTGGAAAAGTAACTCCAAAAAGCGAAACCTCATCAAGTCCTGAAGAAAAACTATTGAGATCTATTTTTGGGGAGAAAGCTACTGATGTGAGAGACTCTTCAGAAAAACTTCCGACTGGCAGCGCCGGAGTAGTAATCGACGTTAGAGTTTTTAATCGACATGGTATAGAAAAAGATGAGAGATCTATTGCTATAGAACGAGCGGAAATAGAGTCAGTTCAAGAGGATAAAAAAGTTGAAGAAGAAATTTTAAATAGAAATATAAAGCTAAGAGCAATCGATTTATTAAATAACCAAAGCATTAATAAGCAATATAAAGATCTTAAGCCAGGAACGACGCTAAATAAAAATGACTTTGAAAANTTNTCATTAAAAGATTTATGGAAAATTTCTTTTCAAAAAGNTGANCTNAANCAAAATTTAGAAAAATTAAAAAATCAATTTGANAATGCNTACGANGATATAAAATTAAGATTNGAGGACAAAGTAACTAAAATTCAGCAAGGTGANGATNTATTACCTACTGTAATGAAAGTAGTTAAAGTNTTTGTAGCAGTNAANAGAAGATTAATGCCAGGAGATAAAATGGCTGGNAGACANGGAAANAAGGGNGTTGTNAGTAAAATTGTTCCTGTTGAGGATATGCCTTACATGGAAAATGGAAAACCCGTAGACATAGTGCTTAATCCATTAGGGGTGCCTAGTAGAATGAATGTAGGCCAAATTTTAGAAACACACCTAGGTTGGTCTTGTTCTGAATTAGGTGAACAAATAAAAACTTATTTAAAAGATTTTGATACAAAAATAGACCAATTAAAAGATAAATTGAAAGAAATTTATGGAAAAGAATATTTTGATAGTACTATTTCTAAATTATCAAAAAAGGAAATTGCCGAATTAGTTAAAAATATTTCAAATGGTGTACCTATATCAACACCAGTTTTTGATGGTGCTAGCACAAAAGATATAACAGAAATGTTGAACATAGCAAAATTACCTAACACTGGACAAACAAATTTATGGAACGGACAAACAGGAGAAAAATTTGACAGACCGGTCACCGTTGGAATTATTTATATGCTTAAACTAAACCACTTAGTCGAAGATAAGATACACGCTAGATCAACAGGACCTTATAGTTTGGTTACTCAACAACCTTTAGGTGGAAAAGCACAATTGGGCGGGCAAAGATTTGGAGAAATGGAAGTTTGGGCTTTAGAAGCTTACGGAGCATCTTATACNNTNCAAGAAATTTTAACNGTTAANTCAGATGATGTTGCNGGAAGANNNAAAGTTTATGANACTATNGTAAAAGGNAACAANAANTTTGAGTCNGGNGTNCCNGANTCNTTTAANGTTTTAGTNAAAGAAATNAGAGCNNTAGGTTTAAATATTGAATTGAATTAATATGGAAAAAAATTTAACTAAAAATTTTGATAATCAAAATCTTGTTCCAGAAAACAACTTTAATAGCATCAAAATAACATTAGCCAGCCCAGAGAAAATTAAATCTTGGTCTTATGGTGAAATTAAAAAGCCTGAAACGATTAATTATAGAACTTTTAGACCTGAAAAAGATGGTTTATTTTGTTCTAGAATATTTGGACCTGTTAAAGACTATGAATGTTTATGTGGAAAATATAAACGAATGAAATTTAGAGGAATTATATGTGAAAAATGTGGAGTTGAAGTAACAAAGTCTAACGTGAGAAGAGAAAGAATGGGACATATAGATCTTGCGTGTCCTGTAGCTCATATTTGGTTTTTGAAATCTTTGCCTAGTAGAATTTCGTTGGCAATAGACATGAAGTTAAAAGAAGTAGAAAAAGTTTTATATTTTGAAAGCTTTATAGTAATCGAACCAGGTTTAACTACATTGAAAAAAGGACAACTTTTATCTGAGGAAGCTTTAATTAAAGCACAAGATGAGTTTGGAGAAGATGCTTTTACAGCTGGAATTGGTGCTGAAGCCGTAAGAGAAATTTTAGTAAATTTAGATTTAAAAAAAGAACAAAAAAAGTTAAGAGACTCTCTTCCTGAAATTAAGTCAAAAGTTACTGAGGAAAGAACAATAAAAAGACTAAAATTAATCGAGTCTTTTATTTCGTCTGCAAATAAACCTGAGTGGATGATTTTAACTTCTGTTCCAGTAATTCCTCCGGAGTTAAGGCCATTGGTTCCATTAGATGGAGGTAGATTTGCCACATCTGATTTAAATGATCTTTATAGAAGAGTTATAAATAGAAATAATCGTTTAAAAAGATTACTTGATTTAAAAGCTCCTGACATAATTGTTAGAAACGAAAAAAGAATGCTACAAGAATCTGTTGATGCTCTTTTCGATAATGGAAGGAGAGGAAGAGTAATTACAGGAACTGGTAAGAGGCCACTTAAATCATTAGCCGAAATGCTAAAAGGTAAACAAGGAAGATTTAGACAAAACTTATTAGGAAAAAGGGTAGATTATTCAGGTAGGTCAGTGATAGTAGTAGGGCCTGAACTTAAACTCCATCAGTGCGGTTTGCCAAAAAAAATGGCATTAGAATTATTCAAACCTTTTTTGTATGCAAGATTAGATAAATTAGGATTAGCAACAACAATTAAACAAGCTAAAAGGCTCGTAGAAAAAGAAAAAAGTGAAGTTTGGGATTGTTTAGAATACTTGATTAGAGAGCATCCAATTTTATTAAATCGTGCACCTACATTACATAGGTTAGGCGTTCAAGCGTTCGAAGCAAAACTTATCGAGGGTAATGCAATTGAGTTACATCCTTTAGTATGTGCGGCTTTTAATGCTGATTTTGATGGTGACCAGATGGCAGTTCATATACCACTGAGTTTGGAGTCACAATTAGAAGCAAGAGTTCTTATGATGTCTACCAATAATATTTTAAGTCCTTCAAATGGAAAACCGATCATAGTTCCAAGTCAAGATATAGTTCTTGGTATATATTATTTGTCTCAAGCTGAAGATAATGAAAAAAAACCAAAAGGAATTTTTTCAGGAGTTGATGAGATCGAACAAGCGTTAGAAAACAATGCAATTAGTTTACATTCTAAGATAATTTCAACGTTTAAAACTGTTGATGAAGATGGCTCTGTTAAAATGGAAAAATACACTAGCACCGCAGGAAGATTTTTACTTGCTAATGTCTTGCCCCATAATAAAGATATAAAATTTAGCTTAGTAAATAGGCTATTAACTAAAAAAAATGTTTCAGAAGTAATTGATACTATTTTTAGATTTTGCGGTCAAAAAGAAACAGTTATTTTTTGTGATAGAATAAAGTCATTAGGATTTAAGCATGCTTTTAAAGCCGGCATTTCCTTTGGCAAAGACGATCTATTAATCCCTAAAACTAAAGAAAATCTAATTAGTAATACAAAAAAACAAATAGAAGAGTATGAAAATCAATATTCAGATGGTCTAATTACTCGAGGAGAAAAATATAACAAGGTAGTTGATATATGGTCTAAATGCACAGATACAGTAGCAAACGAAATGATGAAAGAAATTTCATCTGCTGAAAAAATATACAAAGATGATAGAATAGAAACAAATTCAGTTTATAT
>NHIU01000042.1 GCA_002169755.1 Candidatus Pelagibacter sp. TMED197
TTAATTCTATTTCATGGAGCTTTTCAAGCTGGGTTTTGTATTTTTTTCATGCGTAATTTCATTTCACAAATACCAAACGAGTTAATAGAATCTGCTCGCGTTGACGGCGCCAATGAATTGACTATTTTTTATAAAATTGTTTTACCATTAGTAAGGCCTGCCATGGCAGCATTAGGAGTTTTAATATTTTCATTTGTATGGAATGATTTTTTTTGGTCACTAATTCTTTCACCTATTTCTCCTTCGGGAATGCTTGCTCCAGCAGGACTTGCAACCATCATTAAAGGTAGATTTTACAATGAATATAATGTTATGGCAGTAGGGTCAATTTTAGTTGCATTACCACCTGTAGTTTTATTTTTTCTATTACAAAAACAATTTATAAGCGGCCTTACAATGGGCGCAACTAAAGGATAGTTTTCCTTAGCGTAACTATCTCTGATACTCTATCAGAATTTGTATCAGCAATAGTCCCGTCTGCATTTTGAAAGTTATTTTCGAATCCAACTCTTGCTTTTCCACCAAGTGAATATGATTTCATTAAGCAAACAGTTTCTGCTTCTCCAAAAGCACATACCCCCCACTCAATGAAAGAAATTATACTTTTGTGTTCTTGGATAAATAGATCTAGGTCTTCAGTTCTACTTTGAAAATTTATATCGTATCTTCCAAGTACATACAAAACTTGAAGGTTTTTATTTGAAATAATTTTTGATTTTATAGCTTGAATAAAGAGTTTTAAATCTTCAAATGAATAAAGAATGTGCTGAACTTGAATGTTATTATCAATTGAAAACTCATAAAAGTTTTTAGCTAATTTATAATCTTTAATATCAGGTAGCATTTCTATAAAAGCTACAGATGCTGATTCAGGTGAGAGTTTTTTTACTACTTCAAATTGTTCATTGGGAGAATATTTACCAACTGATTCAGTTGTAATTTGGACGGGAAGATCAGGCACCTTAACCTTTAATTCTTTTATAAGCTCATTATAGAGACCCGTATCTAAAGTATGACTTCCATTTTTATCTCTTACATGAGCATGGATTGCATTTGCACCATTATTAAAACATTTATAAGCATCTTCAACTATCTCAGAAATTGTGATAGGTAGGTTTGGGTGATCTTTCTTTGTCTTTCTTGCACCATTGGGTGCAACCATTAGTTCAGGAAGATTTGAAAATCTGTTCATATTAAAATAAATGTATAAATTTAGACTATTTGCAAGGTAAATAAAAGCTATGAAATATAATGAACTAGGGAAAAGTGGAATTAAAGTTAGTGAGCTCTGTCTTGGTTCCATGACTTGGGGGTCTCAAAACACTCAAGAGGATGCAAACAGGCAGATAGAAATTTCACTTGATCATGGTATAAATTTTTTAGATACGGCTGAGATGTATCCAACCACTCCTAGATCTATTGAAACCCAAGGTGATACAGAAAGAGTAATAGGACGTTGGTTCAAAAAAAGTAAAAAAAGATCTAAAATTGTTTTAGCTACAAAAATAACAGGGAAAGGTTTTAAGTCCATTCGTAACGGAGACCCAATCTCTATTTCAAATTTGNGAACTGCNNTNGAGGGAAGTNTANAAAGATTNNAAACNGATTATATTGANCTTTATCAGCTTCATTGGGCTAACCGTGGTTCNTACCATTTTAGGCAAAATTGGAATTATGATCCCACTAATCAAGAGACAAATAAAGAATTAGATGAAGCATTTAATATATTAAATGAACTAAATAAATTCGTTCAAGAAGGAAAAATAAGAACAATTGGTTTATCTAATGAAACAGCTTGGGGTACACTTCAATTTTCAAGAATTGCAAAAGAAAATAATTTTCCTAAAATTGTAACAATTCAAAATGAATATAGTTTATTGTGTAGACACTTTGATCTTGATCTTGCAGAAGTCTGTCACCACGAAAAAATTGGATTGTTATCTTTTTCACCTTTGGCATGCGGAATTTTATCTGGAAAATATTTAGATGGAATAATTCCAGATGGTTCAAGAAAAAGTATTTACAATGACTTAGGAAACAGAAATTCTGATATAATGTACAAAGCTTCAAAAGCATATATAAATTTAGCAAAAAAAATTAATCTTGATCCTTGTCAAATGGCGCTGGCATTTTGTTTAAAAAAACCATTTATGACATCTGTAATTTTTGGAGCAACATCTGAGAAACAACTTAAAAATAATATTCAATCTGTTAATATAGAATTATTAGACACCCATTTAAATGAAATTAAAAAAATTCATAAGTTATACCCTGTCCCTTTTTAAATTTTATTGTATATTTATTGTCTTCCTAAAGAAAAGTAATTTACACGAGCATTAGACATTTCTTTTGGATCAAAAATATTTCTTAAATCAATGATAGTATTTCCTTTCATTAATTCTAAAATAGACTTTGGGTTTAAAGCTCTAAATTCATTCCATTCAGTTAAAATAACAAGTATATCTTTTTCTTTTAAACATTCTTGGGCATTGGATGAAAATTGAATCTTTTTAGAAAAGATTTGTTTTGCTTCTGACATTGCAGCCGGATCATAAACATAGATGTTAGCCTTTAATTTTGCTAACCCATTTATGATATCAATTGAAGGACTTTTCCTCATGTCATCTGTTTCAGGTTTAAATGCTAAACCTAAAATTGCAATATTCTTATTCTTAATATCACCAACCACTTTATGAATTCTATCAACCATTCCAAGTTTTCTTAGGTCATTATATTTTACAGTTTCTTCAACTAAAGAAACTGAAGTTTCATTTTCATTTGCAGTTTTAACTAAAGCTAAAGTATCTTTTGGAAAGCAGCTTCCACCATAACCTGGGCCAGTATGTAAGAATTTATTTCCGATCCTTTTGTCTAACCCCATTCCTTTAGCTATATCATCAATATTTGCACCAACACTTTCACACAAATCAGACATTTGATTTATATACGAAATTTTAACTGCAAGAAAAGCATTTGATGCATATTTTATCAGCTCAGAACTTTCTAATGAAGTAAAAATAATTGGGGTTTCTAAAAGGAATAAAGGCCTATATAAAGTAGCCATTATTTTTTTTGCTCTTTCACTTTCAAGACCCACAACAACTCTATCTGGTCTCATAAAATCCTCAATTGCAGACCCCTCTCTTAAAAATTCAGGGTTTGAAGCAATATCAAATTCAGCATTAGGGTTATTATTTTTTATGATTTCTTTTACTTTTTTTCCAGTTCCAACGGGTACAGTCGATTTTGTAACTATTAGAGTATAGCCATCTATTGAATGAGATATTTCTTCGGATACTCCATAAACAAAACTTAAATCAGCATGTCCATCACCTCTTCTTGAAGGAGTGCCTACAGCTATAAAAACAATGTCAGATGATTTTACAGCTTTTTCTAAGTCTGAAGTAAAAGATAATCTGTTTGATTCAGTATTTTTTTTTAAAATTGTTTCTAAACCTGGTTCATAAATAGGCACTTCACCCAGTTTAAGTCTTTCAATTTTATTTTTGTCTTTGTCTACACATGTAACATTAAATCCAAACTCAGAAAAACATACTCCTGACACAAGACCAACATAACCTGTACCAATAATAGAAATTTTCAATAATTTTTTCCTTTAAAAATTAAACTTGTGTTTAATTAATATTTATAAATATTNTATTTATATATCTAAATAAGTTATATACAATCAAATTTTCACTTTCAATTTATCTATAGAAACAATGATAAAAGTATTAGTTACAGGAGCTGCTGGTTTTATTGGTTTTAGTGTTTGCAACGAATTAATTAGACTTGGCATAGAAGTTTGTGGAATTGACAATTTAAATCATTATTATGATCCTAGACTAAAAGAATCCAGGTTAAAAATTCTTTTGCAAAAAGAAATGCCATTTTCTAAAATTGACCTGTCAGATAAAGAAAAAATTAATAGTTGTTTCGTTAAATACAAACCAACTGTAGTTATTAATTTAGCTGCCCAAGCTGGAGTAAGGTATTCATTAGAAAACCCTCATGCATATGTAAATAGTAATATTGTAGGTTTCTTAAATGTTTTAGAAGCTTGTAAAAATAATTCTGTTGAACACTTTATTTATGCAAGCTCATCTTCTGTTTATGGATTGAATAAATCCTTTCCTTTTTCAGAGAACCATAACGTTGACCATCCTATTAGTTTATATGCNGCTTCAAAAAAATCTAATGAAGCGATGGCTCATGCTTATTCACATATATTTAATTTGCCATGTACTGGGTTAAGATTTTTTACTGTTTATGGCCCATGGGGCAGGCCAGATATGGCTTTATATATATTTACAAAAAAAATAATATCTGGCGAACCNATTGATGTTTATGGTCACGGTAAGATGAAAAGAGATTTTACTTTTATAGATGATATTGTGGAAGGTGTTATTAGATTAATAGACAAACCGTCTAATGGAAATAAAAATTGGTCNGGAAAAAAACCAAGNCCTTCATCTAGTAGTGCACCTTGGGCGATNTTTAATATTGGGAACAACAAACCAACTAAACTTGAATATTTTATATCTTTAATTGAAAAAAATTTAGGAAAAAAAGCAATTAAAAATTATCTTGAGATGCAGCCTGGTGACGTTTCTGAAACTGCTGCTGATATTGATAACTTAGATCGAATTATAGGTTTTAAACCATCAACTTCAATAGAAGACGGTATTCCAAAGTTTATATCATGGTATAAAAATTATCATTAATGATATTAATTGAAAATGGTGTTTTAGATGTCCAAGAAAAAAATAAAAAAAGCTATATTTCCCGTTGGAGGATTAGGGACACGTTTTTTACCTGCAACAAAAAGTATTCCTAAAGAAATGCTNCCNATTTTAGATAAACCGCTTGTNGAATATGCTGTTGAAGAGGCTTTAGAAGCAGGAATAGAAGAGTTTATTTTTGTTACAAGTCGGGGTAAAAGTGCTATTGAGGATTATTTTGATCATTCNATAGAATTAGAAAAAAGCCTTAAAGATCAAAAAAAGAGTCAAGCACTAAATTATATTCAAAGCATGATTTTAAAACCAGGGGCTGTTTCTTTTGTTAGACAACAAAAACCATTGGGCCTTGGTCATGCAGTATGGTGTGCAAGAAATTTTATTTCTGATGAACCAGTGGCAATACTTTTAGCTGATGATTTAATTGATTCAAAACCAGGTTGCATGAAACAAATGATCCAAAACTGGGATGGTGGCAACATGTTTGCAACTATGGAAGTTAATAAAAACCAAACATCTTCATATGGTATAATTTCTCCAGGTAGAATTATTGGTAATAAAATTGANGTTAAAAGTATTGTTGAGAAACCTAAGCCTAAGGAATCACCATCAACAACAGCTGTAGTTGGGAGATATATTATTGAACCAAGAATTTTTAAACATCTTAANCTTCAAAAAAAGGGTGCTAATGATGAAATTCAATTAACAGACAGTTTATCGAGTGAAATTGGTAAAGCACCTGTTTTTGCGTATAGTTTTTCAGGAACAAGGTATGATTGTGGGACTAAATTAGGATACNTGAAGGCTAATACAAAATATGCTCTTAAAAATAATTATATTGGAGAAGAATATAAAAGTTGGCTTAAGAGTTTAATAAAGGATAATTAATGGTTAAAAGCCAAATATCTAAATCTATTTTTAGAGAATACGACATCAGGGGCATAGTAGGTAAAACATTATTTGAAAATGATGCATATATTCTTGGCAAAGGTTTTTGTTCATTTAATAAAAAGAAAGGATTAAAAACTATTATCGTTTGTAGAGACGGTAGATTATCTAGCCCTAAAATTTCAAATTCCTTAATTAAAGGGATTATAGCATCTGGTATTGATGTGGTTGATATTGGATGTGGCCCCACTCCAATGCTATATTTTGCATCAATTTTTTTAAATGCAGACGCTGGTATTATGATCACAGGAAGCCATAACCCTNCTGATCATAATGGATTTAAAATAGTTTTAAAAAATAAAAGTTTTTATGGAAATGACATACAAAAACTTTATGATTTTATTTTAGAAAATAAATTTATTAGAGGAAACGGCCATCTAATTAAAAAAAATGTTCAAAGTGAATATGAAGATTGTTTAATTGAAAAATCTGGTCCTTTCCCTCATTTAAAGGTAATTTGGGACTGTGGAAATGGCGCAACTGGAAATGTTATTTCAAGCTTAATTAAAAAATTGCCNGGAGATCATAGGGTTTTGTTCAGTGAGATTGATGGTAATTTTCCAAACCACCATCCTGACCCTACAGTTGACAAAAACCTTNTTCACTTGAAAGAAGAAATGAAAAAATGTAAAGCAGATTTGGGAATTTCATTTGATGGCGATGGTGATAGGATAGGTTTATTAAGTAAAGACAGAAATATTATACCTGGTGATTTGTTAACAGCATTTTTAGCAGGAAGTATTTTAAAAAAGAAAAAAAAACAAAAAATAATACTAGATATAAAGTCTAGCCAAACAGCTATGAAATTAATTGAAAATCAAGGAGGTTTAGTTGAAATTTGTCAAACAGGCCATAGTTTAATCAAAACAAAATTAAACAAAATTAATGCACCACTTGCTGGTGAGATGAGTGGTCATATTTTTTTTAACGATGTTTGGTTTGGTTTTGATGATGCAATTTATGCTGCTCTAAGATGCCTTAAAGAAATTAAATTGAGAAATGGTGGTTTAAGTAATTTTTTAAATTCTATACCTAAGTCATTTGCTAGTCCTGAAATAAGAATAGAGTGTAATGATAGTGAAAAACTTGANGTTNTAGATAAAATAAAGACTTTTGCTTTAAATGACTACGATCATTCTAAATTGTTNTTTATTGATGGTATAAGAGCTTCATTAGAAAACGGATGGTGGCTTATTCGTAGTTCGAACACACAAGCTGCATTAATAGCTCGTGCAGAAGGAGTTAGAGAAGAAGATTTGAATAATTATTTAGCAACAGTGAAAAAATATCTAAATCGAGCAGGTATCTGCATAAATTTAAAAAATCACAAATGAATTATGTATTAATTACTGGTGGTGCTGGATATATTGGCAGCCATATTTGTAAAATTTTTTTTGATGCAGGGTTTGTCCCAGTAACATTTGATAATCTCTCAAAAGGCAATAAATGGTCTGTAAAATGGGGGCCTTTAGAATTAGGTGATTTATCTGATGAAGTAAGACTTAAATGTTTGTTTGAAAAATATTCATTTATTGGTGTTATACATTTAGCTGCGTTATCTAATGTAGAACAATCATGTGCAAACCCAAACCTCTATTATAAAAATAATGTTCTTGGTTCATTTAACTTATTACAAAAAATGATTGAGTTTAAGGTAAAAAATATAGTTTTTTCTAGTACAGCTGCCGTTTATGGGAATCCAGTTTATTTGCCCATTGATGAAAAACATTCTACTCAACCAGTTAATCCATATGGAGATACTAAGCTCACAACTGAAAAGTTAATCTACAATTATTCTAACGCATATGAACTCAATTTTATTTCGTTAAGATATTTCAACGTATCTGGGAGCGATTTTTTAAATAAAATTGGAGAGGCCCACAATCCAGAAACCCATGTTATTCCGTTAGCATTAGCAAGTATTAAAGAAAACAATGTTTTTAAGATTTATGGTGATGATTATAATACTAAAGATGGAACTTGTATTAGAGACTTTATACATGTGAAGGACCTAGGAGATGCTCATCTTTTAAGTTTTAAGAAACTACTTTCTTCTGGGGTAAATAAATTTATTAATGTTGGGTGTGGAAAGGGATTTTCTATATATGAAATTATAGAAAGTGTTAAAGAAGTTACAAATATGCAACTTTTAACATCTGTTGTTAAAAGAAGAGTTGGTGATCCAGATGTTTTAATTTCAAATATTGATAAAGCGAAAAAATTACTTGGCTGGAAACCAAAGTACTCTGATATTAATTTAATTATCTCTGATTCATGGAATTGGTATAAAAGTTATAATTCTTAAAAATATTAATTAAATTTGATTCCTATATGGAGAAGATAAAGCTGCTCCTTCTTTCCTTACTGATAGTGAAGCTGCTTTGTTTGCAAAAATTAATGATTCTTCTAAACTCATTTTTTCAGATATCGCAGTTGCAAAAGCTCCATTAAATACATCTCCTGCACCAACTGTATCTGTTACTTTGTCTGGAAGCTTAAATGATGGACAATATATTCCTTCAGTATCATTAACATTTCTTGTACATAAAACTCCTTTTTCTCCCATTGTAATAATTGATATACCAACTCCAAGCTCACATATTTTTCTACCAGCTATTCTTGCATCATCTAAAGTTTTAATATTAATTTTGGTAAGAGCAGATGCTTCATGTTCATTAGGTGTTAAATAATCAACTAGCTTGTAATTTTCATGTACAATTTCAAAGTATGGAGCAGGATTCAAAATTGTTTTTAATTTTTTTGATTTTGCTACTTTAAGGCAGTAAATTGCAGTATTTAAAGGTATCTCAAAACCAGTAAGTAAAATAGAAGAAACATTGAATAAATCAATTTTTTGGTCGATCATTTTTTTGTTTAAACCTGACGATGCTCCTGGAACAACTATAATTGAATTCATTCCAAACTTATCTATTGAAATCGCAGCTGAACCAGTTTTATCATCTTTTGCAATTATTAATCCTTCAATTCCAACATTTTCACTTTCATAAAGATTGAGGCCCATCTTACCAAATTGATCATCTCCTATTCTAGCTATAAGTGAAACATCCCCTCCAGCACGTGCTATTGCTACGCATTGATTGGACCCCTTACCTCCAGGTCCTATATTATAACTACCACCAATAACTGTCTCTCCAAGTTTAGGAAGCTTTGTAGATTTAAATGATAAATCTATAACAAAGATACCCACAACAATAATTTTGTTCTTTCTCATTTTAAACCTTATCATGAAAATATATTTAATATTTTAATAAAATAGTATATTCAAAAAACACTTTAGATGTTTAGTATTATTTTATGCAAGAATATATCAAAATTAATAATCACTATATAGATAAATTACTATATAATTTTATCTGTGAAGACCTCTCAAATGACACAATTAGTTTTGATGATAGTTTTTGGTTAACTTTAAGTAATAATTTATCCTCTTTAGAAAAGAAGCGTAAAACTCTAATTAAAGAAAGAGAGAACTTTCAAGACAAAATTAATAAATGGCATATAGAAAACAAAATTAACTTTTTCAATAAAGAGGATTATAAAAATTTTCTTTATAAAATAGGTTATCTTGTTCCTGAGAGAGAAGACTTCAAAATTAAAACTAAAAATATAGATGATGAAGTTTCCTCTATTGCTGGGCCACAATTAGTTGTTCCTTTACTTAACGCAAGATACGCTATTAACGCAGCCAATGCTCGGTGGGGAAGTTTGTATGACGCTCTTTATGGTACAGATATAATTTCAAATAAAGGTAAGTTAAAGATTTCTAATAATTATAATCATAATAGAGGTGCTGAAGTTATTAAGCTGGCTAAAAATCATTTGGACAAATACTTTCCGTTAGCTGGTTATTCCTATCAAGATGTAAAAAATATTGAAATTATTGACTCTAAGTTAAGTTTTTTCACATCAGATTCTGCGATTGTTAAGTTAGCTAATGAAAAACAATTTATAGGATATATTGGGCAAAAAAAATCACCTGATGAAATAATATTGGAGCAAAACGGGCTTAAAATACGTTTGCAAATTGATAAATTAGATCCCATTGGTAAAAGTGACAATTTTAATCTTAAGGATATTAAAGTAGAATCTGCACTTTCAGTAATTATGGATTGCGAAGATTCTATTGTTTCTGTTGATACTTTCGATAAGGTTTCTACTTTTAAGAATTGGTTGGGGCTTTTGGATGAGACACTTCAAGTGCAAATTTCCAAAAATCAAAAATCTTTTATAAGAAAACTTA
>NHIU01000043.1 GCA_002169755.1 Candidatus Pelagibacter sp. TMED197
TCCCGATGAACTATTCTAGCGCTACTAGGTTCACCTTTCTGCCCTTTAAGCTTGAACCTCTCGGTTTTTCCCTAAATGGCCAGTTAAGAGTTGCCTCTTAATTGATTTTATTAAAACATATCTTGAAATTAAATGTATCACTTTTTAGGTGATTTATTTCTAGGTGTTAATTAAGTGGATAAATTTGTGTTGAATGTCTTATCTATCCATCCTCCACCAAGTAATTTATCCCCATAGTTGTCTTTTGTATAAAATACACATGCTTGACCTGGAGAAATACCAGTTTCGCTGTCTAAAATTTCAACTAGAGCATAATCAATTTTAAAATTAATTTTTGCCTTAAGCATCCTGCCAGTTGATCTAACTTTGATATTAATTAAGTCTTCAAAATCTTTATCATTACCTAAAATATTTAAGTTTCTTAATCTAATTTTTTTTATTTCTAATGATTTTTTTTTTCCAACCATTATTGTGTTTTCATTTGCATTTATATTTATTACATAAAGAGGTTGGTCGTCTGAAATTTTAATACCTTTTCTTTGGCCGATTGTATAATTAATAATCCCTTCGTGCTCGCCAATCTGATTTCCGTTAATATCTAATATTTTGCCTTTTATAAAAGACTCTGGTCTAAATTTCTTAATAACTGAACTATAGTCTCCGTTTGGAACAAAACAGATGTCTTGGCTATCAGGTTTGTTAGCTACATTTAATTTTAACTTTTGAGCTATTGATCTAGTCTCTGATTTTTCTATGTGACCTAAAGGAAATCTCAGAAAGTCTAACTGTTCTTGGGAAGTGCTAAATAGAAAATAACTTTGATCTCGATTTTTATCTTTAGCTCTATACATATTTCCACGTCCCTTATTTTGGATTCTCTTAACATAATGACCTGTTATTAATGCATCAGCTTTTAATTCTTTTGCGTATTTAAATAAGTCTCTAAATTTCACAGTTTGATTGCATTGAACGCAAGGTATAGGTGTTTCACCAGACACATAGCTATCTACAAAAGAGTCTATTACTTCAGATTTAAATTTTTTTTGGTAAAATAAAATCTTATGTTTAATATTAAGTTTGTCAGAAACTCTTTTAGCGTCTAAAATATCTTGCCCTGCACAGCATTGTCTGCCTTCTTTGGATGGCTTTAAATCATCATATAATTTTAAAGTTATTCCTGTAACATCATAGCCTTCATCTTTCATTAATCCAGCCACTACTGATGAGTCTACCCCTCCTGACATCGCAACGACTACTTTAGTATCTTTTTTACTTTTATTTATGCCTAGTGAATTCATTAATAAAGTGTATAATATATTAATTGATAACTTTCCATAATGCATATTGATTTTGAACCAGGCGATTATGTTACTAATCCAGCAAATAAAGGATGGGGTGTAGGACAAATTCAATCTATTATTGGAAACAAAGTAACTGTAAATTTCGAAAATATTGGGAAACAAGTATTAAATATAGAAATAATTAGTTTAGAAAAATTTAATAATGCTGATAAGAGAACTTAAAAATTTAGCAGAAGGCTTAATTGATACTTTCAATTTTGCAGGAAAAGAATCTATTAGATTGTATCAAGAGGGACTTAAAATTGAAATTAAAAAAGATAATTCCCCTGTAAGTAACGGAGATCTGAAAGTTAATGAAATAATAACTAAAAAAATTCTTGAGTTAACTCCAAATATACCAATTGTTTCTGAAGAAACGGTAAATTTGAGCATTAAAAATAAATCTAAAATATTTTGGCTTATAGATCCAATAGATGGAACTAAAGAATACATCGTAGGAAAAGATGAATATACTCTTAATGCAGCATTAGTAATTGATAAAGTTCCAGTTTTAGGTTTAGTTGGTGTTCCAAAAAAAAATAGACTTTTTTTTACTTACAACCTTGGTGAAAGTTATTTGATAGAAAACAATTCCACAAAAAAGATTGACTGCAAAAAAAAACAACCAAAGAATAAGATTGTCGCTCTTTCAAGTATTGGTAAACCATCGGATTTCATTTTAAACAAATTAAAAGAATATAAAGTTAATTTAATAGTTCCTATGTCGAGTTCTTATAAATTTTGTGCGATAGCCACAGGTGAATATGATATTTATGCTGCTAAAGAGAGAGCTAATGAATGGGACTACGCTGCGGGTCACGCAGTTGCCAAAAACGCTGGAGCTATTATAACTACTTTAGACGGTAAACCTTTTTTGTATGGAAAAGAAGACTACAGGAATCCTAGTTTGCTAATCAGGAGATCTACTAACTTAAGTGATTAAAACTATTTTAATTATAATTATATCAGTTACATTTTTCGGTGTTCTTTTTTTTATTCTTGTTCGAAATTTACTTAAAAGAAAATTAAATCAACTAGTGGAAGACGAAAAGAAAAGAAAAAAAACTAAATAATTTTGAGAAATTTGTTAAACTCTGCAGTATCTAAATTTAAAACTCTTTTTGAAAGATCAAAACTAAATCCTCCCCTTGCAAGTATTCCCATATCTTTTTTATAATAAATCTCTCTATTTGCTTGAGCTCTTAGAGGTCCAATTCTTCTCCTCTTACATAATTTAATTGCTGAAACAAAGTCAGGTTCTATTTGATCTTCTTTAATTTTATCAATGCTCTGTTTAATAAATTTGCTATCTATTCCTTTATTTCTTAGTGATTGATTAATTTTATTTAAAGAATAACCTCTTCTTAAAAACATTCGAGCTTTAGAGTCAGAATAAAGCTCATCATTTAAAATTCTATTCTTTTCAAGATTTTTAATTATTTCTTCTATTATTTGAGAAACTTCTTTTTTTGATTTAGAGCCTTTTATTTTAGTCAAATATTTTTTTAATAAATAAATCTTTAATTGCTGTTTTGAGGGACTATATTTTTCTAAATATGAGTAAGCTAAATCTCTTAAACTGGTGCTGAGATCTTCAAAATCTTTTTTATTTGATATGGGATTCATATGTTTAATATACTATATTATTTTTCATGATAAATAATCTTATAGATATACTTACTTATGAAAATATTTATTTAATTGCAAATTGGGGTGTTATTCCTTTTTGGTTATTGTTGATAATTGCTCCAAATCATTTCGTCACTAGTTTTTTTGTAAGATCAATTATAATTCCTTTAATCCTGGCAAGTGCATATATTTTTATCTCATATAATATTTATATAGAAGAAAATATATTAGATAGTTTTGAACTTTATCATGGGCTAAGTGGTCTTTACTCTATGTTTTCTAGTGAGGCTTTTTTATTAATTTTCTGGCTTCATTTTTTAGCAATAAGTTTGTTTGTAGGAACCTGGATTTCAAGAGATGCTTCTAGATTCATGATACCAAGATTTTTGACTATTATTTCTTTAATACTAACTTATTTTACGGGTCCGATTGGATTAGTTTTTTATTGGTTTATAAGAATTTTTTTTTCAAAAAAAATTAATCTGCATGACTAAAACTATAGATTTCTACTTTGATTTTATAAGTCCTTATTCCTTTTTAGCTCACAAGCAAATAACAAAAATAAAAAAAGATAATCTTATTAATATTGTGTATAAACCAATCTTGTTAGGTGGATTACATAATTTACATGACATTAAAGCTCCAGCTTTTATTCCAGCTAAAGCAAAACACATGGTTCGAGATTGTAAATTAATTGCAGAAAAAAATAGTATTAAATTTAAATTTAATTCGTATTTTCCAATTCGGAGTCTTAATTTAATGAGGGGAGTTCTTGTGGCTGAAGAAGATAATTTTAAAAATTATTATATTGAAAATATTTTTAATGCTATTTGGCAAGATGGCCTTAACTTGAACGATGAAAGTATTTTTCAAAGAATTTTAAAAAATTTAAGTGTTAATCCAAAAACATTTTTATTAAGAATTGGTTCGTCTTCAATAAAAGATTCTTTAAAAAATAAAACCAGCGAAGCATTTACAAGAGGTGTGTTTGGTGCTCCTACATTCGTTGCTAATAATAAAATTTTTTGGGGACAAGACAGAATAGAATTCGCTCTCAACGAAATAAAAAAATAGATTATTTTTTTTCTTTTGTAATGATCGGCAAGCCAACTTTTTTAAGGGAGTCAAAGCCTCCATCCGCATTAGCAACATTTTTAAATCCCATATTTTGTAGAGTTTTTGTAGCTAGTGCAGACCTAAAACCTAAAGCACAAAATAAAACAATCTCCTTAACCTCTCCAAATTTTTTTTCTTGATAATACGAGCTCTGAGGATCCATCCAGAATTCAAGCATACCTCTTGGTATGTGTAAAGCTTTTTCAATTGTCCCCTCTTTCCAGAGTTCTCTTATATCTCTAACATCAATTAGAGTTATATTACCTTTTTCATATTCACTTTTAACTTCATCTGGAGACATTACTTTTATTGATTTGTTTGCCTCTTCAACAAGTTCTTTAGAAGATTTAATATTCATGATAATAAATTACACATCAATGAAACAAAATAAAAGTAAAAAAAAAGCATCAATATTTAGGAAATTGCTTGTTAAAATTTGTAGGGTATTTGGTTATGAACTTGTAGGTCAAAGCAATTTAGANTTTCCTTCCTCAAATAAAAATTATGANGATGGAATAAGTCTTCCTGGAGTTAAATCTTTTNCTNTGGGNCTNGGTTCTACAAAAATNANTAGAAANATTAANTNTTTGGATATAATNGTTAAGACTTGNACANNTGTTCANCTAGTCANTCAAANTAAAAAAAGAATNTTTGAAAAAAACAAGTCTGAATATACATTTAGATCGATTAATTCCTTATATAATTCTGCTGCTGAATTAAAAAAAAATTATAGCTCAATTAAAATCAGATTTACTTTTATAGACGCAGGTTCAAATCAGGAGGATTTAAAAAAAATTAAGTCTTTAAACAATAGTCATAAATTTGAGACAAATTATATTAAGATTGATCCTATTAATGCAAAAAATCTATCTCGAACAATTAACAAAAATAATAAGGAAATAGAGACTAATATGGCTATGACAATGAGCTCGATACGAGAGTCTTTTATTTTTGGTGTGGATTGTGAAGATTTAATTTATTTTGTGGAAGATGATTATATACATGAAGCTGGAGCTTTAACTGAGATGGTTTTATCCTATGAAAAGTTTTCTTCGATAATAGAAGAGGAATTATTTTTATTATCTACTGACTATCCATATCTTTATAAAAAAGCTGAAAATACAAGTGTTGTTATTGGAGAAAAATATCATTGGAGAACTGTAAAAGAGTCTTTGTTAACATTTATGACAAGTAAAAAAATGATAAAAAAACATTATAAAGAATTAATTCAAATGGCAACATTTGAAGATAANCCTTTTGAGAAAAATTTACACCAAATTTANGAAAAAGAATTATGNTTTTCTCCAGTTCCATCGCTAAGCATTCATTGTACAAACGTAAATTCANTTTATGGTATATCACCAAATATAGATGTAAAAAGAATTTGGGATCAAAATAAATAAGGCCCGAGGGGGTTCTCCGGGCCTTAAATTTTTCTCCAACTAACGAGGGAGGAGATTGTAGAAACTTTTTAGTCTCTTATNCCGTATGCGATTACACCTATTTCAGCTTTGTCTGTTCCAAGTTTCTCAGCTTCTTTACTGATTCTTAGACCAACTGTAGCTTGCATAATTTTGAATACGATTAGTGATACCAAAAATACAAATACTACAACTGAAATTGTTCCGATGAACTGGGCTCCAAATGAAACATCTCCATTAGTCAATGGAACAGCTAATGTGCCCCAAACTCCTGCAACCAAGTGTGCTGGGATCGCNCCGACTACGTCATCTATTTTCATTTTAAATAGAAGTTTTGTAGAGAAGTACATTGCCAACCCTCCAATTGCTCCAATAAATATTGCAGCTAAAGGACTAGGTGTTAATGGTTCTGCNGTGATTGCTACTAATCCTGCGATTGCGCCGTTTAGCATCATTACTACATCAGTTTTACCACCAATAACTCTTGAAATTAAAGCAGCAGTAATAACACCTCCGCCAGCAGCTAAATTGGTATTTATATAAATTGTTGCTACTGATGTGACATCTTCGAAAGTTCCCGCAGCTAATTGTGAACCGCCATTAAAACCGAACCAACCTAACCAAAGTATAAAAACTCCAAGTGTTGCTAACGGAATTGATGATGCAGCAAATGGTGCCATCGCTTTAACTCCACCGCTTGAACTAAATCTACCAGTTCTTGCACCTAATACAATCGCTCCTGCTAAAGCAGCAGCTCCACCAGCGGCATGTACTAAAGTTGAACCAGCAAAATCAGAAAAGCCAGCAGATGATAACCATCCACCGCCCCATTGCCAACCCATTTCAATTGGATAAATTATTCCAGTTAAAATTGCAGCAAATAAAAAGAACGGCCAAATTTTAATTCTTTCAGCTAAAGTTCCAGATACAATNGACATTGTTGTTGCGCAGAAAACCATNTGGAAAAACCAATCTGATCCATCTGANTAACCAGTNTCTACTGCNGATCCATCACTCCATGGAGNAAATGATCCTATGTATCCACCNTCTGGTATNCCNTAAGCTAAATTATATCCAACTAACCAGAACATNAGTCCTGCNATTGAATANAAACCTATATTTTTAGCACAGATTGCTGANACACTTTTAGATGTTACTAAACCNGACTCTAACATCGTAAATCCAGCTGCCATCCACATGACCAAGAAACCTGACATTAAAAATNATAGGGTGTTAAATATATATTGTGTCTCTGCTGATACTGTTGTCTCGGCGTAACCAAGACCCGCAAATCCAAAGTAAACAGCGGTACCTGCAAAGAAATATCCTACGTATTTTTTCATAATAAACTCCCTTGTTAATTTAAGAGTTGGTTATAGTGTTTTGACTGTTATTAGGAATTGATATCTATTGAATTTAGCTATGCAGTTTTTGCAAGGATATAACAGCTCTTACAATTTTAAAAAAATTTGTGTAAGAGCTGCTAAATAACGTTTATCGATTAAACATTTCCTTTAAGCTTTTCGCAGGTAAAAACTTAACTTTTTGAGATGCAGCAATTTGAATAGACTCGCCTGTTCTAGGATTTCTCCCTACTCTAGCTTTTCTTTTTGCTACTTTATAAGTACCAAAACCTGCTATTTTAACAGTATCGTCGTTTTTTAAAGCATCCAGAATGATAGTCGTGATTGAATCAAAAGTTCGTTCGGCATCAGCCTTACTCTGACCCAATGTGGACGATATTTTTGTTACTAATTGTTTTTTATTCATTTTTGCCCCTATTGTTAATTGTGAATTTCTACAATTTATCAATAAAATCAACACTTTTTTTAGTGTTTCACATAAATATTAACACTACATATTGTATGTCTTATAAGTGTTGATTTTATTGACTTTTTAGAGGAAAAAAAAGCCCTTAAAATAAGCCTATATCTTTTAAATCATTTATTGTGGTGAATAACATCAAGAAAATTAATAAAAACAGTCCGATTCGAAAAAAACTTTCTTGAGTTTTTTGAGTTAATGGCCTCCCCAGAACTTTTTCGAAAGCATAGAACATTAGATGTCCTCCATCAAGCATTGGGATCGGGAATAAATTTATAAAGCCCAAGCTTATAGATATGTAGGCAGTTATGCTTAAAAACGCGATCATCCCTAGTTGTGCAACTTGGCCAGTGATTTTTGCAATTTTTATTGGTCCACCCAACTGGTTAGTGTCTCCTTGTCCTTTAAATAGAGAAATAACAAACTCTAAAGAGCTTCGCGTTACAAACCAAGTTTCTTTAATTGCATAAAATATTGCCGTGGCCGGTCCTAGTTTTTTTTTATTTAATTCATTTTTTGGAGGGGTCACATTTATGCCTATTATCTTTTTGTTAATTTTATTACCGAGTGAGTCCTTGCTTTCAATCATCTTTGGACTTAATTTAAAGTCTAGTTCCATCTCGTTTCTTAAAACTCTAACTATGATATTTTCTTTAGATGAGGTATTAATAAATGTTGATACATCAAGAACACTAGTAATCTTATTATCATTAATTGAAATTATCATATCTCCACTTTTAATTCCTGCAGAATAGGCTGGTCCATCTTTTTTGAACTTCATTTATATAGGCTGGAGTAAAATCTTTTCCAGAAAAAATATAAATAAATGTAAAAATTAAAATAGCTAATAAAAAATTAGCTATTGGTCCCGCGGCAACAATTAAAGATCTTTGGTATAAAGGTTTTGTAACAAATAATTTTTTTTGGTCCTCTTTTTTATATTTTTTTAATAATTCTTCCTGTTCAGTTTGGCTAAAAACATTTCTATCACCAAAAAACTTAACATAACCACCCAAAGGTATTGCACAAAATTTCCATCGAGTTCCTAATTTATCTTTGAAACCAAATATTTCTTTTCCAAAACCGATCGAAAAATCTGTAATTCCTACTCCATATTTTTTAGCCATGTAATAATGACCGTATTCATGAACAAAAACAACTACTGTTAATAGGATGATAAAAGGTATAATAAAGTTTAAAATTTCCATTCATTAACCTTGCTAAAAATAAAATTTCTAAATGCGGTCAATCTAGCATTTGCTTTTAATGAAGCCGGATATACAAAATGGGTTTCTGTTGGCTTACCGCACTCATTTGGAAGAACTTTTGTTAAATTTGGAACATTATATACAATATAATCAGGTAATGCAGCTAATCCTACTCCACTTTGAACCGCTAGAAGTAAACCGTAAACACTGTTAACTTTCATTATTGATTTTCTTTTTTTTCCATCTTTGATGCCAAGTTTTAAAACCCAATCGGGATTGTATACAGGTGATGGAGCGCCTCTGCCATAAGTAATAAACTTATGATTATTTAAATCTTTAAGAGTTTTGGGGTAACCATTTTTTTCTAAATATTGATTTGAACCATAAATATGATAATTAAAATCAACAAATTTTTTTTGAATGTAATTAAGTTGTTTTGGCCTTCTCATCCAAATACCAACATCAGCTTGTCGTGTGCTGAGGTCAAGCTCCCTATCATCAAATATTAATTCAATTTCTATATCTGGNTTTAAATTCATAAATTCTTTAATACGTGGTGTTAGCCATGTTGTGCCAAAACTTACGACAGTAGTTACTGTTAACTTTCCATCTAATTTATCTTTTACACCACTAAGATTTGACTCTACGTCGTTAAGTTTAGAAATTACTTCATGAGCAGATTTGAACAAATATTCTCCATTTTCAGTTAAAACTAATCCTCTGGCATGTCTTTCAAACAACTGAACTTTTAAATCGTTTTCTAGACCTTGAATTTGCCTACTGATAGCTGATTGACTTAAATTTAAAATAGTAGAAGCCTTTGTAAAACTTGAAGCTTCTGCAACGGTATGAAAAATTTTTAATTTATCCCAATCCATAATTTTGAATTATAGTTTATTTGTTAGGATTTACTATAGCTCTTCCAAAAAACTCGCCTTTCAATAATTTAGGAAAAGTTTCTAAAAGCTCATTTAATGACAATTCTTTTGTAAAAGATTGGATTTTATTAAAATCTACTAGTTTCACTGCTTCATTCCATAAGAATTCCCTTCTTCTAATTGATGCACCTGATGAGTCGATTCCCCATAATTTTACTCCTCTAATAATAAAAGGCATTACACTTGTATTAATTTTAATTCCACCTGCATTTCCACAGGCTGCTATAATTCCATTGGGTTTAACTTGAGCAAAAATTTTAGTTAACGCAGCTCCTCCAACTGTGTCTACTACTCCATCCCAAGTTCCTTTTTCTAATAATTTACTCTCTCCTTCAAATTCTTTTCTATCGATAATATTTTTAGCGCCTAAGCTTTTGAGATAATCATTTTTATCTTTTTTTCCCGTAACAGCATGAACATCATATCCCATTTTTGATAATACCATTACTGCTATACTTCCAACTCCACCAGTTGATCCTGTAACTAAAACGTCTTTAACTTTTTCGCCTAATAAAAGTTCTTCCCTAGCTTTAATTGCAAATGCGCATTGCAAAGCTGTAAAACCTGCAGTACCTAACATCATAGCTTTATGACTATTTAGTTCTTGAGGGGTTTTAATTAAAAAATTTGCGTCAACTTTAGCATATTGCGAAAAGCCACCAAAATATGCTTCACCTACTCTAAATCCTGTTAAAATTATATTTTCATCTTTTTTAAATCTATCATCTCCACTCTCTACAACTTTACCAGAAAAATCTATTCCTGGTACAAATGGAAATTTTCTTACTATTTTCCCTCCATTATTTAAAATAAGCGCGTCTTTATAATTTAAACTAGAATAATCTACTTTTACTAATACATTTCCATCTTTAAGATCGTTTTTATTTAATTCTTTTATATCTCTACTAAATTTTTCGTTTTGATTATCTATTATAACTGCTTTGAATTTATCTGACATTTATTAAGCTATATATCTTAAGTATCTATTTTGATAACTAAGATCTTCTTTAAAACTACCTAAGTAATAATTTGTAACGGTTGTAGCTTTTTCCTTTTTAATACCCCTCATCGTCATACATTGATGTGCGGCATCAATAGTTACAGCTACACCTTTAGCATCTAAAGCTTCCATTAAAGTTTTAGCTATCTGCATAGTTAGTCTTTCTTGTGTTTGAAGTCTTTTTGAAAAGACCTCGACAGTTCTTGCAAGTTTGCTTAGACCTACAACTTTTTTATTTGGAATGTAAGCAATGTGTGCTACGCCGATAATTGGAGCCATATGGTGTTCACAATGACTTTCTAAAGTTATATTTTTTTCTACAACCATGTCATCATAACCTTCAACATCTCCAAAAGTTTTCATCAAATCTGCCCTCGCATCTTGGCGATATCCTTTAAAATATTCTTTAAAAGCTTTAACTACTCTTTTTGGAGTTTCCAATAGACCTTCTCTTTTAGGATTTTCTCCTATCCATGTTAATATAGTTTTAAAAGCTTCCTCAGCCTGTTTATCAGTTACTTCGGGTTTTTTAGAGCTAGATTTATCAATGTCTTTCACTAATTTCATATATCGATCATTTTTATAGGACATAATTCATTAATGCAAATTGCTATTTTGTCTTTTTTTCATTATTTTGTGCCTATGTTTAAAAAAAGAGATAGCATATATGAGGTAGAAGAGGGCAAATTTTTATCTCCCAAATTTAATGACGAAGGTCTTATACCAGTAACCACTACAGACCATAAATCAGGGGAGGTTTTAATGCATGGATACATGAACCAAGATGCTTTAAAACTAACTATTGAAAAGAAAGAAGCGTGTTATTGGAGTAGATCTAGAAAAGCACTTTGGCATAAAGGAGGAACTAGTGGTTTCGTTCAAAAAGTTTTAGATATCAGGATAGATGATGATCAAGATGCCCTTTGGATGACAGTTGATATAGGCGATGGTGCGAGTTGTCATGTTGGATATAAGTCATGTTTTTATCGATCTATCCCATTAGGTAAAATTGAAAACTCTGAAAAGGTTAAATTAGAATTTAAAGAGAAACAAAAAAAATTTGATCCGAAAAAAATTTATAAAGGACAACCAAATCCAACAAAATTATAAGTTACATTAAATGAACTCAAAAAAGCAAAAAAATGTTTTTGGAGAAGAGTTAGAGTTGTGTTCAAACAATCCACGAACAGGTTGGTTAAGAGATGGCTGTTGCAACACTGATAAAAATGACAGGGGTGCTCATACTGTTTGTGCTAAAGTAACAGATGAATTTTTAATTTGGTCAAAAAAGGTCGGTAATGACTTGATCACACCTCATCCTGAGTATGGATTTCCTGGACTGAAAGATGGTGACAATTGGTGTTTGTGTGCAACTTGGTATGCTAGAGCTATAGATGAAAATGTCGCTTGTTCAATTTATTTAAAAAAAACAAATGTAAAAACTTTAGAATTAATACCTTTGGAAAAATTAAAAAAATTTGCTTTAGATTTATCTTAATAAATTTTTGTGCCTCGAGTTTTAATAATTAACTCCAGTTCACCATATTCTTTACAATTACAATTTTTTAAAACTTCTAGTCTCTCATTTGCCTTGTCAATTTGATTTGTTTGAACATAAAGTTCACCGAGATACTCATTTATTCCATAATGATCTGGTTTAATCTTTAAGCCTTGCAAATAAAATTTTTCTGCTAATTCAAAATCACCAGTTTTTCTTGAAGTAAACCCAAGATAATTTAAAATATCAGGATTATCTTTATCTTTTTTATTAGCTTTTTCGAGATTTTTAAAGGCTTTAGAATATAATTCTTTTGCTTTGTCTAGTTTCCCTTTTGTTTCTAGCTTACCTGCTCTTTTGACTAATGAAACTGCATCTTTATAATAATCAACTTCACTTGAACCTCCGCCATTTCCAGCCGCCAACGTTAATTGAGAAATTAAACAAAATGTTAATATGTAAAAAAGTTTTTTCATGTTAAATTTGACCTTCCTCCGTCTACACCTAAGATTTGACCTGTAATCCAAGAACTATTATCGCTTAATAGAAAATTAGCAACGGACGAAGAGTCGCTGCCTTCACCTAATCTTTTAAGTGGATGCATCTTTGCAATGCTTTCAGCCATTTTTTCATTTTTTAGTATAAAATTTGAAATTTTTGATTTGGTTAAACTTGGGGCGATACAATTAACTCTAATATTTGGTGCAAATTCTGCTGCTAGTGAAACTGTCAAACCTTCTACGGCTCCTTTAGCTGATGAAACTATGCTGTGATTTGTAAAACCTCTTTTTACTGCAACTGTTGAAAATAAAACTATTGAACCTTTATTTTGTTTCAAACTATCACTCGCCTTTCTAATAATTTCAACTGCAGAAATTAAATTTAGATTAAAAGATTGCATATAATCACTTTTTTTTGTTATTTTAATTGGCTTTAAATCTATGGATCCAACACAGTATGCTAAACCATTGATTGGTGTATCTCCAAGGTCATGAAAAATTTTATCAGAAAAATTTTCCTCCAATACATCACAAATTGTGTACGTTGAATTTATTTCTTTAGCTAAATTAGACAAACTTGCTTCATCTCTACCTACTAAATGGACTTGACCACCGTCATTGACTATTTTTTTTGCTAGAGAAGATCCAATTGACCCTGTTGCACCTAAAATTAGTTTTTTCATAGGGTTTTTTAACATTATTTTAAGAAATAAATAGGCAAATAATGACGCGTGTGATTCCCCACAAAATTCTATAATTTAAGAATAATGAAGCTATTTATAATTTTAGGAAATCAGTTGTTTCACCCAAAATATCTATCTGATTATAAAGATCATCTGTTTTTTATGGCAGAAGATTATGGTCTTTGTACATTTGAGAAGCACCATAAGTTAAAAATTCTATTATTTTTATCCTCAATGAGATCGTTCAAAGAAGAAATTAAATCTAAAAATTTTGATGTGATTTATAAAGATATAAATAAAGATTTTAAACTCTCTTACGAAAAAAAATTAGAAAAAACTATCAAAGAAAAAAAAATAA
>NHIU01000044.1 GCA_002169755.1 Candidatus Pelagibacter sp. TMED197
AGGTTGTGGTAGTGTAAAGAAATTAGAAATATTTAAACAGGAAGTACCAAGAGAAAATCTAAATTTAGAGAAACCAACTCCTCTTAAAATGGAGAAAATCAAATGGCATATTATTACAAGTGAAAATGCTGATGAGGTATTTAAAAAATTAGAGGCAGATGGTATTGACCCGGTTTTTTTTGGTCTAACAGATAAAGATTTTGAAATGTTAGCCAAGAATTTTGCAAAAATAAGAAATCAATTAAAGGTTCAAAATGATTTAATTGACCAGTATAAAGAATACTATGAAAGCGAAGAGGTAAAAGATGAGTAAACCAGTATCGGTAGATGACAACACATCCGTTGCAATGCCAATCAGGAATATGCTCGCTATAATCGGTGCTGTAGCCGTTGGCGTGTGGAGCTATTTTGGTATAGTAGAACGCCTAAACATATCAGAAACTAAAATAACTTTATTACAAAAAGATTTAGTACAAGCAACAGAAATGTTAGTTGTTGACTTGGAAAAAAATACAGAGTTTAGAATTAAATGGCCAAGAGGTGAAATGGGTAGTTTACCTGCCGATTCCGAGCAATTTATGTTGATTGAGGATTTATATAAAACCGTGGAAAAGATGGAAGCACACATTGAAGGTATGATGAACAACAAATTAGAAATTGGTTTTTTAAAAGAACAAATGAAAAAGGCTAAAGAAGATATTGAAAAACTAAAAGACGCAGACAGAGAGATTGTCTATAAGAACGGAAACGGAGCACACTAATGATAGAGACGGTTGTAGCGCTACTTATGATTGTCAATAATGAGATTAAGGAGCATAGAATTCAAGACACTATGTCAATTTGTCTCAAAGGAAAAAGAATAGCCGAGAGGCAATTAAAGGGACACCAAAGTGTTCAGTATAGTTGCATAAAATCCAAGGCTGAGCTGGAAACAAATATTGATGGTTCAATTGGCATAAAAGCTTTAATACTAGAATAAAANTTTTATAAATAATATTATAATAATAACGATTAAGTGATTATCGTAATGTAATCTTGCATTATATTTGCATTGATTTTATTACAATGATACACTTGACACATACACTAAAAGGGCATATGAAGAGACTAATAATCGGTCTTTTATTATGTTTCATTATCGCAACTCCTCAAGTTGCTTGGACTGACACGACCTCTAACGGGGCCACGACCAACACACAAACAACAACATCCGGTTCTAACACTACCATATCTGGTGGTTATTCGCAAGAATCAACGACAACTTACCAAAGTGGTTCGTCTTCTAATACCACATCTACGACTAATAATACCACAAATACTGGTGAAACTAGAGTTACCTCTCAATCATCAGCGCCTTCTATGTCTGCTATGTCACAGGATTTATGTGTAGTAGGTATGTCTGCTGGTGTTTCTACATTTGGTCTAGGTGTTTCAGGCGGAACTTATACAACGGATGAAAATTGTGAAAGAATAAAATTATCAAAGGTATTAAATGACCTTGGTATGAAAGTTGCTGCCGTTTCAATACTATGTCAAGACCCTAGAGTATTTTTTGCGATGGAACAATCAGGAACCCCTTGCCCATTTGAAGGTCAAATAGGTAAAGCTGCAACTGAACAATGGAAAAAATATAATAAATTAAGACCTGATTATGACATTTATACACAAAGATTAAAAGTTGTACAAAAGGCCGATAAGAAACAGGCTAAAATAGATGAACAAAAAAGACAAGAAGAATTAAAAGCAGTACAACTTAAATTAAAGAAAATAGAAGAAGAAAAATCAATCAAAGAGTGGAATGAAGTTGACAAGGGCTTAGATAAAATAAATCAAAAAAAAAGCCTGGAAATGAAAAAAAATNCACCGAAATAGGAATAAATAAATTATGGATTACGGTACTATTAATTGGCTTATTTGGAGTTGCCTTGTAGCATATGCAAGTTATAAAGTTTATAAGTTTGGTCATAGTCTTAACCCTTACGATTTTAATAAACGTAAGTAAGGCAGAGACCTGTACAACCAACGACCTTGGTGACCGTACCTGTACCACATCTACAGCAGGCACAATCACAGGCAACGTCTTAAACAATTCAACTTTTTCACCAGACGGTTCAGGTAACTATAATNACGGTTGGACTGAATCAGGTGATATAGGTCACGGACACTCTAGTACATCTGGTACAACTTACACAGGACAAAATACTTCAGGTGGTAATCTTGCTTTTGAGGGTGACCCTAATGGCAGTATTTACCAAGATGTAGATTTAGTTGGCGATAGTCATTTAACACAATCACAAATCAATGAGGGTTTTACTTCAACAATGTCAGCAGACATTTGGTTTTGGAATAATACAGAAAATACAACAACTCTTAAACAAACTATCACAGCCTCTGATGGCACCGTTACCACACAAACAAGAAATATAAATGACCACGACCCAAATAGGGCAGGTAATGGTGGTCAATGGAATAATTATACAGATAGTTATACTCANAATTCAAACACACAAACAGATTTTACAATTAGAGCTGAAGTCTCTAATGACACAGCTGGTACAAGTTATGACGGCACTCATAGAGGACCAGATGTAGATAATATTCAGTTATCTATTACAACTGCTGGTGTTCAATCATCAACATTTACACCTTGTGAAGAATTAGGTACTTGTACAAGTGCTGGTGAGGCTGTTAATGACGCAGTTAATTTAACAACAGATGATGGTTTGGATTTATTTGTAGATTTAGATAATAAAGTTGAAGACGCATTTAAAGAAATAGATAAAATGGAAGAAGTAAAAATAGAGGAAATAAAATTTGAGGTTATAGTTGAAGATGATTTAGGTCAAATAGAAGAAGTAAAGTTTGAAGAATTTGTAGAAATGCAATTTACAGATTTTNTAGAAACCAATAATCTAGTAGAAGATTTTAAACAAGAATTACAAGTTGAAAATATTACTGAACAGCAATTTTTTGAAGAGTTGGGTGATAGTATGATGAAAGAATTGGGTGGTGATATGATGAATGAAATTGCTAGTTTAAATGAACCAGAAATTATGATGGAAGAGCCAAGTATGGAAGAATTTAAAGAAGAAGAAACAATGACAAATAACTTTGAGGAGGTGGAAAATAAAAGAGAAGACATAATAGAAGCAAAACCAACGGAAGAATCTAACATAAAAGAGGAATCAAATGCTACTAATGAAGAGCTTACAACAGAAACCGTTAAGACAGAGGAAACTTTATCAACAGATGAAAAAACAACAAAGCCGGAAGGACAAGAGAGTGATGTTGTATCTAATGAACCAGAGGTGGTTGAAGATAAGGAAACAGAAGGACAAAAGGAGACGGAGAGTGATGGCGAAGTTGTGGAAGATGAGACAGATGTATCTGTCTCGGACAGGAAGATTGCCACTACCGANATTGACAGCATAGGTAAAAAAGTAGAAAGAATTATTGCAAAAATAAATTCTAAATTAAAAAGAGTTGACCAAAAACTACAAGCAACTTCTTTAGTAATATCAGCAGGGTTATCTTCAAATGCACCAGATTTAACGGCGTATAAGAACAAAAGATTAAACGGTGGAACAATTCCTGATGGTAACCTAGAGCTCTTTCAAACTCTAAATATATTAGAACAGCAACAAATATATAAAGACGCTAGTTTAATTGCGTATATAAGTAAAGACCCAATTGCTGTCCAGCAAAGCGCTTTAGCTGAAGTTAAAACTCGTATAAATACTTTACAAGCAGAGATTTCTGCTTTGAAATCATTACAATAAGAATAGAGGAATAAAATGAAAAACGGAATAATTGATAAATTATCTACATATGCAGCCCTTATTGGTGTAATCGCTACTATTGGTGGTGGTTTCTATGCTTGGGGCGAATTCAATACAAGACTATCTTCAATAGAAGGTTCTAGTATTGACATATCAGGTATATCAAATAATACAGCCGAGATTGCTAAGTCAAACGAAAGAATATCTTTACTAGAAAAATCTGAGTCAGAAGCACCAGATGTATCAGGTATTAAAAAGAATGAAACTAGTGTAGCAGTATTAGAAAAAGAGGTTGAAGTTTTAAAATTACAGATACAAGAACTGAAACTTAAAGCACAAAACCCATTAGCAAATTAAGAGTAAAAATAAATGGCCGAGAATACAACAGAATTGCTGGTAGATATAGCTGGCCTAAAGAAAGATGTGGAACAGGTTAACCAAATCCACAATAGACTTGACACAGCTATAGATAAACTAACAGATGTTTCTACCTGTATTAAACAGATGTTGGCCGTTCACGAAGAGAAGATTACCAGACAAGAACAAACAGATGAGGTAATCTTTGGTAAATTAAGAGAACGTCAATTAGAAATTGACACGGTATATAAAGAACTACAAAAAGAAATTCAACAGACAGAAAAAAGACTATTAATAGAAATCAAGTCTCTCAAGCTTGACATTGGTGGGAGAGTTGGTACACTAGAGAAATATAAATGGTTAATTATGGGTGGTGCAATAGTCATAGGTTGGGTTATGTCAGCAAATTTTAAGCTGATTGTAGATATGATGTCTTAATCCAGCATTGACTTCTCATCAAAACTAGTATATATTATGTATCTGAATGAGTTGCTATGTCCAGTTATATTGATTTAAAATACATTAATGAGTTGTCCTCAAGGTTAGGTCAGTTTAAAAAGAAAGGGGATTACCTCTTTAATTTTAGATGTCCGCATTGTGGTGATTCTAAAAAAAGCAAGACCAAGGCGAGAGCATATTTTTATCAAGTAAAAAATGATATGTTCTTTAAATGCCACAATTGTGGTGAAGGCCAAAGTCTAAGCAATTTTCTAAAATTTATAGACCCTAAAAAATATGAATCATATTTACTAGAAAGATATAAAGGTTCGGCGCCCTCCACGCCAGCACCTAAATTTGATTTTAAGCCTACTAAATTTGAAGATATAGATTATTTTGATAAACTCACAAAGATAAGTGAATTAGAAGATAGTCACCCAGCAAAAGTATATATTACAAAGAGAATGATACCAGAGTCATTCTGGTCTAAACTTTATATTTGTAATAAATTTATGTCTTTTGTAAACGAGGTAAAACCAAATACTTTTCCTCATACAAAAGGCGAACACCCTAGGTTGATAATACCTTTTTATGGTGTTGATGGCAAACCGTTTGCTTTTCAAGGCCGTGCTTTTGGTAAAGAGCAACCAAAATACTTAACGGTAAAAATTGATAGTGATAAACAAAAAGTTTATGGCTTAGATAGAGTAAATCTTCAACAGCATATACACATTGTTGAAGGTCCTATTGATAGTATGTTTATAGATAATTGTTTGGCAGCTGGCGGTGCAGACTTGACATTAAGAGTACCACCTGATAATGTCACTTACATATTTGATAACGAACCTAGAAATAAGGAAATTATAAAACGAATGTATGATGTTGTTTCTAAAGATTACAACCTTGTNGTGTGGCCGGAAGATATGCGACATAAAGATGTGAACGATATGATTATGGCAGGATTAACTAAAAATGAGATTAAAGATATTATAAGTACCAATACTCACTCAAAGTTAAGCGCCTTGACTAAACTAAATTATTATAAGAAATGTTAGGAGATTTTAATGGTAGATAATCAGACGATAAATGTAAAGAAAAGAAACAGCAGAGGTAGTGAACCTCTTAACATTGAAAAGATACACGAAATGGTTGAGTATGCTTGTGAAGATATATCAGGTGTATCACCATCACAGGTTGAAATGAATAGTGGCCTACAATTTTATGATGGTATTACAACAGATGAAATTCAACAAATTTTAATCAAGTCAGCTTCAGACCTTATTTCTTTAGAAAATCCTAACTATCAATTTACAGCGGCTAGATTACTACTTTATAGTTTAAGAAAACAAATTTTTCATAAGTTATGGGACCACCCACACATTTATAATCACGTACAAAATTGTATTGAAAAGAATGTTTATGATTCAGAGATATTAAAATGGTATGATAAAAAAGATTTTGACCGTATGGAAAATTGGATTACTCACGAAAGAGATTATGATTTTACATATGCAGGTCTACGACAGGTAATTGACAAGTATCTGGTACAAGATAGAAGTACAAATGAGGTTTTTGAAACTCCTCAATTTATGTATATGATGATTAGTGCCACGTTATTTGCAAAATACCCAAAAGCAAAAAGGATGAGTTATGTTAAAAAATATTATGACGCTATTTCAAAATTTAAAATCAACATACCTACACCAGTTATGGCAGGTGTTAGGACACCTATTAAGCAGTATGCTAGTTGTGTGTTGGTTGATGTTGATGACACTTTGCCTAGCATTTTCAGTAGTGATATGGCTATTGGTAATTATGTTGCACAAAGGGCTGGTATCGGTATTAACGCTGGGAGAATTAGAGGAATCAATTCCAGAATTAGAGGCGGTGAAGTCCAACACACAGGAGTTGTACCATTCCTCAAAAAGTTTGAGTCAACGGTTAAGTGCTGTACTCAAAACGGTGTTAGGGGTGGGAGTGCAACGGTTCACTTCCCTATTTGGCACCAAGAGATAGAAGATATTATTGTTTTAAAGAACAATAAAGGTACAGAGGATAACAGAGTTAGAAAATTAGATTACTCTATACAATTATCAAAATTATTTTACGAAAGGTTTATTAATGACGAAGATATTACCTTATTCTCGCCACACGAAGTACCTGAACTCTATGAAGCGTGGGGCACAGAGGCGTTTGACGACCTATACATCAAAACAGAAAGAAAAACCAGTATTACAAAGAAAAAAGTAAGCGCTCAAACTTTGTTTATGGATATGTTAAAAGAAAGAGCAGAGACAGGCCGTATCTACATAATGAATATTGACCATTGTAATTCTCATTCTAGTTTTAAAGATAGAATTTATATGTCTAACTTATGTCAAGAGATTACTTTACCTACTGACCCTATACAACACATAGACGGCAAAGGTGAAATTGCATTATGTATTTTAAGTGCAATTAATGTTGGTAAGATTAGTTATCTTGAAGATTTAGAAAATTTATGTGACCTTGCAGTAAGAGCTTTAGATGAAATTATTGACCATCAAAAATATCCAGTTAAGGCTGCCGAAGTATCTACAAAGGCAAGAAGAAGTTTAGGTATTGGTTATATTGGTCTTGCACATTATCTAGCAAAACTAAAATTAAATTATAGTGATAAACAGGCTTGGAAAGAAGTTGATGAACTATCAGAGTCTTTTCAGTATTATCTATTAAAGTCAAGTAATGAACTTGCAAAAGAAAAAGGCAAATGTTCTTACTTTGATAAAACAAAATATTCNGACGGTATCTTACCTATTGATACTTACAAAAAAGAGGTAGATGAGATTGTGAATCGAAAACTATCTATGAAGTGGGAATCATTAAGAAAAGACATTAAAGAGTTTGGGCTAAGACATAGCACCTTATCTGCTCAAATGCCGTCTGAATCTTCTAGTGTGGTCTCTAATGCGACAAATGGCATAGAACCACCTAGAGACTATTTAAGTGTTAAAAAGTCTAAAAAAGGTACATTAAAACAAATTGTACCAGATTATGCACGATTAAAAAACTTTTATACGTTATTATGGGATATGAAAGGGAATGAAGGATATATAAATATCGTTGCAGTAATGCAAAAGTATTTTGACCAGGCAATATCTGGTAATTGGTCATACAACCCCGAAAATTATGATGAAGGACAAGTGCCTATTTCAGTAATGGCTCAAGACCTTTTGACCACCTATAAATTAGGTTGGAAAACTTCTTATTATCAAAACACATATGATAGTAAGAAAGACGAAGACGAACCATCACATCCATTAGGTTGGAAAGATGATGTTAAAGAAACAGAACCGGCAACTTTACAAGTTGAAGAAGATTGTGAGAGTTGCACAATATAAAGGAGAATTATGGCTTTCTTATGTGTTAATACGCCACACATAGACGTGTATGTAAAGAAAGAGTACCTTTATGATAATGAGAAAGGACACGGTGAACTTGTTGAGGGTATTTGGGTTACAGCAAAGTCTATTCAAGGCAGAGCATTATACTTTGAGACTTATATTCCAGAGTATGGTGCCTTATACGACAAGTTACCAATAAGTGCATTTGTATGGAAAAAAGAAATAAAAGAAGATATACCATTGACAGAATTGCAGTTATGGGATTGTTTCAGTTATGATATCGCAATCGTTGAAAAACAAATGCTATCAGGCAACCAATGTAAATATCTGTCACCAAATAAACAATGGTATAAAGGTTGGTATATGTTTACAATTGATAATGCGAATAGTACGAACCTAGAAAGAAACGTGACTTATAGTGAAACGCCTAGTCAACATAAGTCATTTAATATATTGAAGTTAGAGAACGGTCATTTTGCCGCTCAACCTAACAACAGAGTTATCTTTTATGATAAATCATATACTCCTAGCGAGTTGAAGTTTCCGGACTTCAAAGTGTCCACGAAGGAGTTTAGTGTAGAAGGCGAACAAAAGTGGACAGCAGGTGATGACGATAGTTTTTTTTATGAATTAAAGGAGCAAAAATAAAAATGGCAAGAAGTGTGTTTAATACAGGAACTAATTTAGACTTTACAAAACAACCTATGTTTTTTGGTGAAGACTTACAAGTACAACAATATAGTGATATGAAATATCCTATATTTGATAAGTTGAATCAACAACAACTAGGTTATTTCTGGAGACCTGAAGAAGTTTCTCTACAAAAAGATAGAAATGATTATCTTGACCTATCTGAACAACAAAAGTTTATATTCACAGCTAATCTAAAGTATCAAACTATGTTAGATAGTGTTCAAGGTAGAGGTCCGTGTTTGGCATTTTTACCATTTTGTTCTTTACCAGAACTAGAAGGTTGTATTGTAACCTGGGATTTTATTGAGACTATTCATAGTAGAAGTTATACATACATAATTAAAAACTTATACTCACAACCTAGTGAGATATTTGACACAATTATTGGTGATGAGAAGATACAAAAAAGAGCACAAACAATTACTGAAACTTATGATGATTTGATTAATACAGGTTATAAATGGCATTTAAATAAAGATTCAGTAGATGAGTATGAGATTAAAAAGAAATTATGGAGAGCATTGATAACGGTAAATATATTAGAAGGCTTACGTTTCTATGTATCATTTGCTTGTTCATTTGGTTTTGGTGAATTAAAATTACTAGAAGGTTCTGCTAAAATAATTTCATTTATTGCTCGTGATGAATCACAACACTTAGCAATGTCNCAAAGAATTATTAATAATTATAGAGACCTTGAAAACGATAAAGTAATGTTAAAAGTAATTAAAGATACTGAAAAAGAAGTATATCAAATGTATGATGAAGCAGTACAGGAGGAAAAACGTTGGGCAACATATCTATTTTCCAAAGGAAGTATGATTGGATTATCAGAAAAAC
>NHIU01000012.1 GCA_002169755.1 Candidatus Pelagibacter sp. TMED197
ATTTTTTTGATTCATATATTCTTTAAAATAATTTATACATTAAATAACTATGTCTTTTAATACTTTTGGAAAAATATTTAGGTTTACCACTTGGGGAGAGTCTCACGGCCCTGCAATTGGCTGTGTTATTGATGGAAGCCCCCCAAATATACCGATTTCTGAAAAACTTATTCAACAAGATATGGACAGACGAAGACCTGGCCAATCTAAATTTACGACTCAAAGAAAAGAGTCGGATAAAGTAATCATTCTTTCTGGAGTGTTTGAGGGTAAAACTACGGGGACACCTATTTCAATTATAATTTATAATGAGGACAAGAAATCAAGGGACTACGAATCCATAAAAAATAAATTTAGACCTGGTCATGCTGATTATACTTATTTTAAAAAATACGGAATTAGAGATTTTAAAGGAGGTGGTAGACAGTCCGCGAGAGAAACAGCTTGTAGAGTAGCTGCGGGGGCTGTAGCAAAAATAATCTTAAAGAATATTTTAGGTCAAAAATTTAAAGTTATTGGGGCAGTCACTCAGCTTGGATTGATGTCCTGTGATAAACAAAATTGGAAAGATGATGANATAAGAAAAAANCCNTTTTTCTGTCCTGATAAAAAATCTGTNAAACTTTGGGAAAANTACCTATTAGCTGTNAGAAAAGCAGGNTCNTCTTGCGGTGCCATAATAGAATTAAGAGCNTCTGNAATTCCAGTNGGTTTAGGTGCTCCAATTTACTCNAAATTAGATACTGACATTGNTGCAGCNCTNATGAGTATTAATGCTGTCAAAGGAGTAAATATTGGNTCTGGTATGAACGCAGCTTTTTTAAGTGGNGAAGAAAATTCTGATGAAATACGTNANAAGTCAGGTAAAATTAAATTCAAAACAAATCATGCTGGNGGNATNTTGGGTGGNATTTCNACTGGTCAAAATATAGTTGCNTCTTTTGCAGTCAAACCAACNTCNTCAATTNTAACTANTAGAGAAACNGTAGATAAANAAGGTAAAAATACAAAAATTTCTGTNAAAGGAAGACATGACCCATGTGTTGGTATNAGGGCNGTTCCAATNGGTGAAGCAATGTTAAATTGCGTAATTCTNGATCATCTANTAATGCATCGGGCGCAATGNGGTTAGTTAGANAGCTTNTTTTGATTTTTAGCTAAGATAATATTTGAATTTAATGTTTCCTCAATCTTATTTGCAATAGATAAACTATCTAAGCCTGCTAATTTGTACATTTTTTCCGGAGAGTCTTGATCAATAAACAAATCTGGTAAAATCATAGACCTAAATTTTAATCCTTTATCAAATACTCCACTATCTGATAAAAATTGCATTACATGGGAGCCAAAACCACCTATTGAACCTTCTTCAATTGAAATTATTACTTCATGATTATTCGCGGTCTCCATTATTAGTTTTTTGTCTAAGGGTTTTGCAAACCTCGCATCGATAATTGAAATATCTATTCCTTTTTTAAACAAAATTTCTGAAGCTTTTTTGCATTCTTCTAATCTTGTACCAAAATTCAAAATAGCAGCTTTTTTCCCTTCTTTAATAACTCTACCTTTACCAATTGTTAAAACTTCGTTGATTTGAGGTAATTCTACTCCCGTACCGTTCCCTCTCGGATATCTAAACGCTGAGGGACGATCGTTTATATTTACTGAAGTATTAATCATTTTGACTAGTTCAGACTCATCACTAGCTCCCATCACTACAAAATTTGGTAGTGTAGATAGATAAGTAATATCAAAAGAACCAGCGTGCGTAGGTCCATCTGCCCCTACTAATCCAGCTCTATCAATTGCAAATCTTACAGGTAAAGACTGAATTGCTACATCGTGTACCACTTGATCATAGGCTCTTTGAAGAAAAGTTGAATAAATCGCTGCGTATGGTTTGTATCCTTCTGTAGCTAGACCAGCTGCGAAAGTTACTGCATGCTGTTCAGCTATTCCCACATCAAATGTCCTATCTGGAAACTTCTTCTCAAATAAATTCAAACCTGTGCCTGAAGGCATGGCTCCAGTTATGCCGATAATTTTGGTATCTTGTTCGGCGTGCTTAATTAACGTTTCAGCAAATACTTTGGTGTAAGAGGGTAAATTTGAGACTGTTTTAGACTGCTCACCTGTTGCTATATTAAATTTACTAACTCCATGATATTTATCTCCTGACTCCTCTGCAGGTTTATAACCTTTGCCTTTTTGAGTTCTTATATGAATTAATATTGGTCCTTGATGACTTGAATTTTTTACATTTTCAAATATTTGAACTAAATTATCTACATCATGACCATCTAAAGGTCCAATATAGTAAAAACCTAGTTCACTAAATAAAGTTCCTCCAGTTACTATGCCTCTTAGCATATCTTCAGCTCTGCCAGCCTTCTGACTAAACCTTTTAGAAAATGCAGAAATAACCATTTTTACAGTTTCTCTTAAACTAAAATATAATTTGCCTGATAAAAGTTTTGCAAGGTATTTACTCATCGCTCCAACAGGTTTGGCAATTGACATATCATTGTCATTCAAAACTACAATAAGTTTTGATTTCAACGCTCCAGCATTATTCATTGCCTCGTAAGCCATTCCAGCGCTCATTGCACCATCTCCTATTACTGCAACTACATTATTATTGTTGTTTGATAATTTTTTTGCTACTGCAATACCCAAAGTAGACGAGATAGATGTTGAGCTGTGTGCAGCGCCAAATGGATCATATTCACTTTCAGTTCTTTTGGTAAAACCAGATAGTCCACCCCCTTTTCTGAGTGTTTTTATTTTATCTCTTCTTCCAGTTATAATTTTATGCGGGTAACATTGATGACTAACATCCCAGACCAGTTTGTCTTTAGGCGTATCAAAAACATAGTGTAAAGCAATTGTTAACTCGACCACACCAAGACCGGCACCAAGATGCCCACCAGTTTCTGAAACGACATCAATAAGTTCGTCTCTAAGCTCCTCTGATATTTTACTAAGCTGATCTTTTTTAAATTTTCTTAAGTCAGCAGGAAAATTAATTTGTTTAATTAATCTAGTCATTAAAAATTTCTACCAAGTATAAATTCTATTGTATCTTCTAAATCTTTAGCTTTTTTTCCATGTTTTTTTATTTTAAGCAATATTTTTTTTTTTAAATCATTGGCATACTTATGAGCTTTTTTATACCCTATTAAGCTAACTAACGTTGATTTCCCTTTTTTATTATCTTTTCTTATGGGCTTTCCGACAAACTTTTTTGATCCTTTGATATCCAAAAAATCATCAGCTAATTGAAATAATAGTCCAATTTGTTCACCTAGATTGCTTAAAAATCTTAATTCTTTTTTATTCTTTTTAGCTAATGCTCCAACAGCATAAAAACAAAAGCTAAAAAGCTTTCCAGTTTTTTTCTTTTGCATATTAATGATCTGACTTAAATTTTTATTTTTATTTTCAAATTTAAGATCAAGTTCTTGGCCACCCGCAATTCCNGTATGACCAGAACTTAANGCTAAAAANTTAATAATATCNNTTTTAANTTTTGGTTGNATTGAATAATTTTCATCTGCAATAATTTCAAAGGCTAAAGTTAACAAAGAATTTCCTGCTAATACTGCAGAAGCTTCTCCAAATTTTATATGTGTTGAAGGTTTCCCTCTTCTGATTTTATCATTATCCATACATGGCAAGTCATCATGAATAAGAGAGTATGAATGAATACATTCAACACTAGCACAAATATTTATTAGTTTTTTTTGATTCAAATTAAAAATTTTTCCCATATTAAATATTATGGTGGATCTTATTTTCTTACCTCCAGATATTACTCCGTATTTCATAGGACCATTTAATAAAGATTTTTCTTGTCTATTAAGATAATTAATCAAAAACTTATCAACTTTCTTTCCATTTTTAATTAATCTATTTTTTATCATTTTTTCTATTGTTGTTTTTTGCTAAAATATCCTTAAATTTTTTTTTAAATAAAAAATCTATATGTTGATTAAGCTGTATCAGTCTTTGATAATCTGCAATAGAATCTGCTAGATTCACATTTTTACTCTCAAGTTTATTGAGCAAATGATCAATTTCGTCTCTAGCGTCTTTTAGTGATTTACTTTTTATATCAGCTGGAATATTTTCATTTTTCATTATTCGTATATTAATTACATTATGAAAAATATCTATTCAAATATCTTTACTTGTAACAAAAAAACACTTGGTAAAACAATTTCAAATTTAAAAAAAGGCCAAGTTATAGGTTTGCCAACTGAAACTGTTTATGGATTAGCAGGAAATGCATACTTAAAAAGATCAGTAAAAAGAATTTATGAGATGAAAAAAAGNCCAACTAAAAATCCCTTAATTGTTCATTATCTACATTATAAAGATATAGAAAAAGATGTGATAATAAGTAAAAATTTTTATCTTCTATATAAAAAATTTTGCCCTGGCCCTATTACGTTTATTTTAAAAAAAAAAATCAATTCTAATATCAATGATTTAGTTTTAGCAAAATTAGAAACAGTTGCTGTAAGGTTCCCCAGTCATAAAGTTACAAGATCAATATTAAAAAATCTTGATTTTCCGCTAGCAATGCCTAGTGCTAATATTTCTTCAGGTGTGAGTCCTGTTTGTGCTCAAGATGTAGCTGAAGAATTTAAAAAAAAAATTAAATTTATTCTTGATGGCGGAAAATCTAAAATTGGAATAGAATCTACTGTAATTGATTTAACCAGTAAGCCAAAGATTCTAAGACCAGGTATAATTGGAAAAGAGGCAATTAATAAAATCCTAAAAACTAAGATTTATTTAAATAAAAAAAACACTAAAATAAGTTCACCAGGTTTATTAAAAAAACATTATTCACCCGGAATACCAATATTTCTGAACAGATCAAGAGCTAAAAAAAATTACGCATTAATTACTTTAGGAAAAAAATATAAAAAAAGTTTAGATAGTTTTAATTTAAGCAAAAAATCAAATTTAAAAGAAGCTGCTTCAAATCTTTATAGAATTTTGAGAAAGATTAAAAAATTGAAATATAGGGGAATTAATGTTGTAAAAATTCCAAATATTGGCCCTGGAGTCGCAATTAATGATAGACTAAAAAGAGCATCTCAAAAAAAATGAAACTAGAAGTAATAAATCTTTATAAAAATTTTAATCAAACCTCAGCAGTAAAAAATATTTCTTTTACAATAGAAAAAAATGAAACTCTTGGTCTATTGGGTCCAAATGGTTGTGGAAAAACTACATCAATTGGAATGATGCTGGGATTAATTACTCCCTCCAAAGGTGAGATTTTTATTGATAACAAAAAGCTAAACTCCAAAAATAGAATTGATTTATTAGCAAATATGAATTTTGCTTCNCCTTATATTGAATTACCAAAAAAATTAACTGTTATGGAAAACTTGAGTGTTTACGCTAGGATGTATGGTGTAAAAAAAATTAATCAAAATATCGACGAGTTAATAAATGATTTAAATCTTCAAGATTTTGTTAATAAAAAAACTGGGGAATTGTCATCCGGGCAAAAAAATAGAGTTTCTTTGGCAAAATCTTTAATTAATAAACCAAAATTACTATTTTTAGATGAGCCTACGGCAAGTCTCGATCCTGATGTGGGTGATTTTGTGAGAGAATATTTAGAAAAGTATAAATCGAAGAATGAATTAACTATTCTTCTTGCATCTCATAATATGAAAGAAGTTGAAAGATTATGCAACTACATCGTTATGATGAAAAATGGCTCTATTGTAGATCAAGGTACTTGTAAAAAATTGATTGAAAAACATGGTAGAAACAATCTTGAAGAAACTTTTTTGAAAATTGCAAGGAGTAAAAATGAATTGGAGTAAAATTCTAGCTTTAAGTTTGAGACATTTTTATTTAATAAAGGGTTCGTTTCCAAGAGTTTTGGACTTGATATATTGGCCTACTATTCAGATTTTCTTGTGGGGGTTTATCTCAAAATTTTTTACATTAAGCTCAAGTTATTACAATAATACTGTAGGAATAATATTAAGTGCAGCAATTCTTTATGATTTTCTATTTAGGTCTAGCATCAGTTATAATATGATGTTTTTAGAGGAAATTTGGAGTAGAAATTTTACCAACCTATTTATAGCTCCAATAAAGATTAGCGAAATTATAACTGCTTTAACAATCACAGCTGTTTTTAGAACTTTAATTGGTTTAATTCCTGCTTCTTTATTAGCTATACCCCTTTTTGGAATTTCAATATTTAAAATTGGTGTTCCGTTAATTTTTTTACTCATTGCTTTGTATATATTTGGGGTAACTTTAGGACTTCTCGTTACTTCTGGACTAGTAAGATTTGGACCATCTTTTGAAAATATAGCTTGGGCAAGCCTATTTTTTTTAGCTCCACTTGGTTGTATATATTATCCATTGGAAATTTTACCCGAATGGTTGCAAGTAATTTCAAAATTACTGCCATTAGTTCATATATTTGAGGAAATGAGAAATATATTAATTTATGATATGATCAACTATATTCAAATATTTAAAGCTATACTTATATCGCTTTTATACTTTATTTTCGGTATTTTAGTTTTTTATTTGTCATATGCTGGAGCAAAAATACGTGGAACCTTAATAAATATGGGAGAATAAACAGTGCACAAACAAATTGAAAAAATTAAAAATAACGANTCTAGTCCTAAAATTATTAAAAATGTCTTTAATCAGAATGAAATAGATCAATTTTTAAATCTTTATAATGAACTACCTATAACTGTTCACAATAAAAAGCAAAATGTAATTAAGAAGAGATGGTTAATCGAATACGGAAAAGATTTGGAAAAGATATTTTATGAAAGAGTTAAGAATGAAATAGGAGATTTTAAATATGATAATCTCAAAACTGACGATGGAAAAGATATTTTAGGGCTTTTTCAAGAAAGTTATAATCCTATAGGATTACATATTGATGGCGGTTTTAATTTTGAGGATTTAATCTATAAACAAACACTGATACCTTTGACNCCNAAAGGAAGCACAATAATTTTTAAAAATAGNTTCTATGGNNAATCTACAAANTTTACAATTGATAAAAAAGAATTGGAAATAAAAAATTTAAATTATGGTCAAAATAAAAGATCGTCTGACCATATAGGCATGTTCGGTGATAAGCCATTTGATGAAAAAGTCCATAAACAATATCTAAACCATGAGAAAATTGAAAATTTAATAGGGTTAGAAATCGAACTAATATATGAATGGGAAGTTGGTTCAATGTTGATATTTGATAGAACAAATTTACATTGTTCGTCATCTGTAATAGATGGAAAAAAAATTGGTTTAACAACCTTTACTAAAAAATGAGAAAATTCGGAATAAGTTTTGCAAAAATTTTTTTTCCTGTTCTTTTTAGAATATTTTCAATTTTAAAGATTAATCGAAGAGCAGCAAACTTTTTTTTTGAAAAAAGTTTTTTTTCTAATGATAGTTTAAATTTTAATGATTTAATAAGCTCTTTATTAAAAAATAAAAAAATCATTGCTTTAGACGTAGGAGCTCAAGGAGGTTTTAATTCAGATAAATTTTTTCCAAGCAAGTATAATAGTTATTTTGAGCCTGTTCTCATTGAGCCAATTAAGGATGAGGCTAAAAAATTGGAAAAGAAAAATAAATATGTAATCCCTAACGCGCTTTGGAGTTCAAATATTGTGAAAAAAATTAATATACTTGGAAATAGGCTGGGAAGTTCATCTATGTATGAACCGAATTCAAATTTATTTGAATTACACAATATCAAAGATAAAGATTTTCAAGATTATAAAATAACACAAATAATTGATGTTCAATGTGAAACTCTTCAAAATTCCCTAAAAAATCTTAACATACAAAAGCTTGATTATTTAAAAATCGATACGCAGGGAGCAGAGCTTGAAATTTTAAAGGGTATCGGTGACTATAAACCATTATTGATCAAAATAGAGTTCCACTTACACTCCATGTATAATGGTGTTCCAGCTTGGAATAAACTTTTAAACTTATTATACGAATTAAATTACATAGTCATTGATTGGAAAGGTATTGGCTCACACGCTACAAGGGTCCCAGCTGAAATAGACATGATTTTTATTCCAAATTTTAATAATGATTTAGGAAAAAAACTGATAAATTGTAATGAAAGTAAATTTATTTCACTTATGTTGATATTTAGGCAAATAAGCTTATTAAAAATAATCTCAAAAAAAAATAATTTGAATTACTCTAATTATATAAAAGATATAGAAGACCTTTTTTTTAACTAATGGCTATTTATGACTGTTTTCAATATTTTAATGAAGATCACTTGGTAGATCTTCGTTTTAATATTTTAGATAAATATGTAGATTATTTTGTAGTTTCAGAATCAACGAAGAATCATCAAGGCGAAGAAAAAATTCTTAATTTTGATATAAATAATTTTCCTAAATTTAAAAAAAAAATTAAATACGTTGTAGCTAATTTTGATAAAAAAAAACCTTTTGANNATCATCAGTGGGGTGAGTCNGCGATTGAACAACATCAAAGAAATANTATTGCTGAGGGTATATCTGNNGCCTCNGATAATGATCTAATANTTCTTTCAGACTCAGATGANATACCTGANATGACTAAATTAAACCNAATNAAAAAGAATGTTANGTTTATNGCATTTTCACAGATGATGTTTATGTACAAANTAAANCTNCAAAATTTAGATGAAAGNAATTGGATAGGTTCNAGAATGTGTTTAAAAAANNATTTTCCACTTCCTCAAAAATTAAGAAATATGAAGTTTAAAGATTANCCTTTTTGGAGAATAGATAAACCNAAAACACANATTATTAAAGGNGGTTGGCATTTTTCTTTTTTACAAAAACCNTCTGATATNNTTAAGAANATTAAATCTTTTTCNCATGGAGAATTTAACAAAAAAGANATAATTGATGAAAAAANTATNNTAAAAAAAATNNNNAANGGGGATGATATTTTTAANAGAGGNTTTAAATTAAAAAAAATNGANATTAATTNTAAATATCCTGATTATATTAAAGAAAATATAAAATTTTTGTCAGATTGGATAATTTAGATTGGTGCGCCCGGAAGGATTTGAACCCTCAACCTCCTGATCCGAAGTCAGGCGCTCTATCCAGTTGAGCTACGAACGCAAATGACTATAATCTAAATCAAATAATGAATAACTCAATAAAATTCTTAATTAAAAGAAAAGACACCCCGAAAAGGCTTGATATTTTTTTATCAGAAAAAATAAAAGATCTAACAAGGTCAAATATAAAAAAAATTATTGAAAAAAAAAACGTAAAGATAAACAATAAAACAACTATTCTACCCTCAAAAAAAGTAAAAACTGACGATGTTATAGAAATTAACTTTATGCAAAAAAAAATAGATAGTGTTCCACCTAGTAGAATAAAATTAGATATTAGATTTGAGGATAACGATATACTTATTGTAAATAAACCAAAAGGGATGGTTGTCCATCCAGGCGCTGGAAATTACAAAAATACATTAGCTAATGCATTAATATATAAATATAAAGATAAATTATCTGATATAAACGGAAGATTAAGACCTGGAATAGTGCATAGGATAGATAAAGAAACCAGTGGAATTTTGGTAATTGCAAAAAATAATTTATCTCACTCAAAACTAGGAGAACAATTTAGTAAGCATTCCATTGAAAGAAAATATTTATGTTTGATCTGGGGAATTATAAGACCATTAAAAGGTAGTATTTCTACTTTAATATCAAGAAATAAAAGAAATAGACAATTGATGGCTGTAAGTGAGTTTAGTGGAAAAAAAGCTATAACAAATTACAAAACTCTAAAAGTATTTAATTTAAAAGATATTCCTAAAATTAGTTTAATCGAATGCAGTCTTGAAACTGGTAGAACCCATCAGATAAGAGTTCACATGAAATATAAGGGTACTTCTTTGTTAGGAGACTCTAAATATGGAAAATCAAAAATTAAATTTAAAAAAATCAACAAAGAGTTTTTTAACAATCTTTCTTGTTTAAAAGGACAAGCTTTACATGCAAAAAGTTTAGGCTTTGTGCATCCTGCCAAAAATAAATGGGTTAATTTTGAGTCTGAATTGCCTAATGATTTTAAGAAATTACTAGATTTTTTGGAAAATCTTAGTGGTTGAAAAACTAAATTTAATATATAAATCAAAATTATGAGTGAAAAAAATACTATTAGCAATTTGCCTACACCCTCCGTTGGTGGCCTTTCTTTATATTTATCTCAAATTAAAAAGTTTCCAATGTTGGATGCCGAGGAAGAATATATGCTTGCTAAAAATTGGAGAGAAAATGGAAATTTACAATCTGCACACAAATTAGTTACAAGCCATTTAAGGTTAGTGGCAAAAATTGCAATGGGGTATAGAGGATATGGTTTGCCAGTTAATGAATTGATATCTGAAGGCAACATAGGATTGATGCAAGCAGTTAAAAAATTTGATCCAGACAAAGGTTTTAGGCTCGCAACTTATGCAATGTGGTGGATTAAGGCGTCGATACAAGAATATGTTCTTAAATCTTGGAGCCTTGTAAAAATGGGAACAACAACAGCTCAAAAAAAACTGTTTTTTAATTTAAAAAAACTTAAAAACCAAATTGCACCTGGCCAAGAGGGTGATTTAAAAGAAGAACAAGTGAAAGAAATCTCAAAAAGATTAGATGTTGACTCACATGAAGTTGTAAACATGAATAGAAGAATGATGGGTCAAGAAAAATCCTTAAATGATCCAATTAAAGCTGGAGAAACAGATGAATGGCAAGACTGGTTGGTTGATAATAGCTTAGATCAAGAACTCCTTGTCTCTCAAAAACAAGAGTATGATGATAAAAAAGAGCTATTGTACAAATCAATGAATATTTTGAATGAAAGAGAGAAAGAAATTATAAATGCTCGTAGGCTATCTGAAAACCCTAAAACTTTAGAAGAGTTAAGCAAAAAATATAAAATTAGTCGAGAAAGAATTAGACAAATTGAAACTAAGGCTTTTGAAAAATTACAAAAATCAATGATTAACGCTAGTAAATCAAAAAACTTACTTCCCGTAAATTAAATTTTAAACGGATCCTCGATCAAAATTGTATCGTCTCGCTCAGGACTAGTAGAAATACTTGAAACCTTAGCGTCAATAAAATCCTCTAAAGCATATATATAANTTTTNGCTTTTTCNGGTAAATCTTTNATATTCCTNACNCCTTGNGTNGAGCTTTTCCANCCNNNAAAAGTTTTATAAANAGGTTTAATTTTAAATTGATCNTNNGAANNTGTNGGTAAATANTNTATTTTTTTTCCATTTAANTCATANNCTACACACATTTTAATTTCATTTAGTTCATCCAAAACATCTANTTTGGTAAGGGCAATCGCATTAATTCCAGAAATTTTTATTGTTTGACGAACTAAAACACCATCGAACCAACCACATCTTCTTTTTCTTGCGGTCACTGTCCCAAATTCTTTTCCTCTTTTGCCTAAGCTTTCACCAATTTTATTTTTAAGTTCAGTAGGAAACGGTCCGCTACCAACTCTTGTTGTATATGCTTTGGTAATACCAAGAACATAATTAATCTTATCTGGACCTAAACCAGATCCTGTAGCTGCCATTGCTGGAACAGTATTTGAAGAAGTAACATAAGGGTAAGTTCCATGATCNACATCTAAAAGAATTCCTTGTGCCCCTTCAAACAGTATTTTCTTTCTATCTTTTATAAACTCATCTAATTTGAGCCAAACTGGCTTAGCAAATTTAAGAATTTCAGGAGCGATTTTTAATAATTTTTTTTTAAGATCATCTTTTTTATAAACCTTTTTTTTTAAACCTTTCCTAATAGCATTATGGTGCAGTAATACATTTTTCAATCTACTATCAAGGCTACTCTTTGACCTTAAATCCATTACTCGAATAGAGCGCCTTCCTACTTTATCCTCATAACAGGGACCAATACCTCTTCTTGTTGTGCCAATTTTTCCTTTCCCGGCAGCATCCTCTCTTATCTCATCCATTTCTTGATGAAACGGGAGTATTAATGAAGCGGACTCAGAAATCATAAAATTTTTAGGGTTTACATCTATTCCTTTTTTTTTTATTTCTTTGATTTCATCTAATAACGCCCAAGGATCTATGACAACACCATTACCTAAAATTGAAATTTTTTTGTCTCTAACTATTCCTGATGGAAGCAATCTTAATTTAAAAACTTTTTTATCAATTACTAGTGTGTGACCTGCATTGTGACCGCCTTGGAAACGGACCACAACATCAGCCTCGCTAGATAACCAGTCAACAATTTTTCCTTTTCCTTCGTCTCCCCACTGTGATCCTACTACAACTACATTTTTCATTATCTAAATTTTTTATTAATTATTATTGAGTTTAAGTGGTTAATAGGACCATGTCCTTTTCCAAAATTAGGATTAGATCCTATAGCTTGGTTAACATATTTAATTCCTAACTCACAGGATTTCTTTAAAGGTTTTCCACATGATAAAAAAGTTGCAATTGCGCTTGATAAAGTGCAACCTGTTCCATGAGTGTTTTTAGTTTTAATTTTTTTATTTCTAAAAATTTTAATCTCTTTTTTATTTAAAAAAATATCTTCCATATAACTCGATTTTTTGTGGCCACCTTTTAATAAAACATTTTTAACACCAAATTTTAGCAAAATATTGGCGGCATATATCATATCTTCCACATTAGTAATTTTTGTTTTAGTTAAAACTTCAGCCTCAGGTATATTTGGAGTTACTAAATATGCTTTTCTAATTAACTTATCTTTTAAAGTTTGTATTGCAGAATTGTTAATTAACAGAGCACCTCCTTTAGCAATCATAACAGGATCTAAAACAATCTTAGAAACATTTATCTTATTTAAATTGGTAACAACAGAATTAATTATTTGAGAAGAATGGAGCATCCCAATTTTAATTGCATTTGGTTTTATATCTTTACATGAAAATAAAATTTGTTTACCTACATCTTTAGGTTTTATCTGAATAATACCATTTACACCTTTAGTGTTTTGGATCGTAACAGCAGTAATTGCCGTCATTGCATAACCTCCTAGAGCGGTAACTGTTTTAATATCAGCTTGTATGCCTGCTCCACCTGAAGAGTCTGATCCAGCTATAATTAAAATTTTGGATTTAATTTTCAATTTTTTATTGATCTTTTAATAATTTTTATACATTTAAGAGTTAATTTTTTGTCGTATGACTCCGTCATAATTCTAATTTTTGGTTCTGTTCCAGATTTTCGTACTAAAACTCTTCCGTTGTTACCCATAAGTTTATTTGCCTTTTTTATTGCATTTCTACACTTGGCTTTGTGTATAACATTTTTATCATTAACAACAATGTTTTCAAGAATTTGAGGTACAGGTTTAAAAACATTCAGTAGATCACTTGCTTTTTTTCTTTTTCTTAGAGAAAATAAAACTTCTAGAGCTACTAGCAAACCATCACCTGTTGTAGCAAATTTTCCTAAAATTATATGACCTGACTGTTCTCCACCTAAATTAAAATTTAGTTTCTTCATCTTCTCTTTTACATATCTATCTCCTACTTTAGATCTGTAAAATTTAATTTTTTCATTTGTTAAAAAACTTTGTAATCCATAATTAGACATAAGAGTTCCAACCACCCCTCCTTTTAAAATTCCTTTTGATTTCCACCTTCGGGCTAACATAGCAATAGTTTGATCTCCGTCTATAATCTTCCCTTTTTCATCACACATTATAATTCTGTCAGCATCCCCATCAAATGAAATTCCAACATGTGCCTTAAACTTTTTTACAGCTGATCTAATTTTAGATGGATGCATAGATCCACAATTTTTATTAATATTTAAGCCGTCAGGTTTAACGCCTATAGAAATCACTTTAGCTCCTAAATCCCTCAATAATTTAGGAGCAGATTTATATCCGGCTCCGTTAGCACAATCCAAAACTATTTTTGTTCCTCTCAAATGAAAATTTTTTGGAAAATTTTTTCTTAAAATTTCAATGTATTTTTCATTTCCATTTTCTAATCTTTTTACCCTCCCTAATAGTTTTGGATTTGTTAATTGTTTTGTATTTTTGGTGTCAATTAATTTTTCTATTTTTTTTTCAATTTTATCAGACAATTTTAAACCATCAGGTCCAAATAATTTTAATCCGTTATCATAATAAGGATTGTGTGAAGCTGTAATCATAATTCCCATATTAGCTTTCATAGCTTTTGTTAGCATTGCTAGGCCATTAGTTGGCAAAGGTCCTAATGTAAAAACATGCATCCCACCTGATACTAGGCCCGATACCAATGCTGGTTCTAAGGTGTATCCTGATAATCTTGTATCTTTAGCTATAATAGCTACTTGTTTGAATTTTTTTTGATTTTTAAAATATGTACCTGAAGCTAAGCCAAATTTAAAAAACTTTTCACCGGTAATGTTGCCTTGATTAACAGTTCCCCGAATTCCATCGGTTCCAAAATATTTGTTTTTCATTAATTTTTAAAATTTGATAAAATTTTTTTAAATACTAAAATTCCTTGTTTGACTTCATTAACATTGTGCACCCTAAAAATCTGAACCCCTTGAGACAGTAAAAATAAAATTGAAGCAATTGTTCCTCCTATTCTTTCTTTGCTGTCATTAATCCCTGAAATTTGACTTATAAATCTTTTTCTAGAAGTTCCAATCAAAACAGGAAATCCAAGACTATGAAACAAAGATATATTAGAAATTAAAGTCAAATTATGTTTCAGATTTTTACCAAAACCTATGCCTGGATCGATAACTATTTTTTTGTTATTTATTATCTTTATGCCTTTTTCAAAAAAATCATATATATCTAATAAAACATTTTTATATTTAGGATTCTTTTGCATTGTATTGGGTGTGCCTTGCATATGATGAAGAACTTTTGCAATGTTATATTTCTTTATTCTTGATAAAGCCTGGTCATCATAATTAAAACCTGAAACATCGTTTATTAAATTTGCTCCATGCTTTATTGATTTGATCATTACCTCTGATTTTCTTGTGTCTATTGATAAGTTTATTCTTTTATAATTTTTTTTAAAATTTTTTACAACATTTTGAATTCTTTTCCATTCTATATTTGGTAGAACTGTTTTTGAGCCAGGCCTAGTGGACTCTCCTCCAATATCTATGATATTTGCTCCAGATTTTATCATATCGAAGATATGTTTTTTAGCGTTTTTCAGATTGTTAAATTTTCCCCCATCAGAAAAACTATCTGGCGTTAAATTTAAAATCCCCATAATCGATGGTTCTAAAAAATTTATATTTTTTAAAAAATTTTTTCTTTTCCTGGATATCTTTATTAAATCTTGTTTAACTTTTTTTTTACAGGTAGAGCCTAAAATGTTGATCTTTTTGAAATTGACAATCTTTGATAAAACTTTATTTTTTTTTCTTGTAATTATCTCAACCTTATTAAATGCAATATTTTTGTTACCGCATAAAGGTAATGCCAATTTTTTTTTAATTAAAATTTTTGCATTGATGCCATAATAAAAATTACACGCTCTAGTGTAATATTTTGTCATGGAGATTAGATTGCTGGTTTTGGCTTTAAACCTATTGAACCAAGAGCTGATGATGATTTGCCATCATTTTGCTCATCTTCCTTAAATGATCTGGTTGGTTTTATGTCTTTTAAAATTAAATCTCTTATCTCGTCACCTGATAAAGTTTCATAAATTAAAAGAGCTTTTGCGAGTTTGTGTAGATCTTCAATTTTTTCTGTAAGAACTTTTTTAGCTCTTTCGTATCCTTTGTCTACAATTTTTTTAACTTCCGAGTCTACTTTTTTAGCTGTTTCTTCTGACATATTTTGTTGCTTTGTTACTGATCTACCTAAAAATACCTCTTCTTCGTTTTCACCATAAGCAATAGTGCCTAATATTTCACTCATCCCGTATTTCGTTACCATATTTTTGGCCATTTTAGTTACCATGTCAATATCGGATGAAGCTCCAGAAGTTACTTTGTCATGTCCAAAAATCAATTCCTCAGCTATTCTGCCTCCCATAGCAACAGCAATATCAGAATACATTTTTTCTCTAGTTACTGAAAGTTGATCTCTCTCTGGAAGTCTCATAACCATACCTAAAGCTCTTCCTCTTGGTATTATAGTAGCTTTATGAATTGGATCAGATGCTTTTTCGTTAAGAGCCACGATAGCATGTCCGCCTTCATGGTAAGCAGTTAATTTTTTTTCGTCCTCTGACATAACCATAGATCTTCTTTCAGCTCCCATCATTACTTTATCTTTTGCTTCTTCAACATCTGACATTGTAACTACTCTTTTATTTTTTCTTGCTGCTAACAAAGCTGACTCATTGATTAAATTTGCTAAATCAGCTCCTGAAAATCCTGGAGTACCTCTAGCTATTGTTCTAAGCTTTACATCTGGCCCAGTATTTATTTTTTTTACATGAACTTTCAAAATTGCTTCTCTTCCAATAATATCTGGATTTGCGACTACTACCTGTCTATCAAATCTACCTGGTCTTAGCAAAGCAGGATCTAAAACATCAGGTCTGTTTGTAGCTGCAATTAATATTATGCCTTCGTTAGTATCAAAACCGTCCATCTCCACTAGAAGCTGGTTAAGTGTTTGTTCTCTTTCGTCATTGCCGCCACCTAAACCTGCTCCTCTACTTCTTCCTACTGCATCAATCTCATCTATAAAAATAATACATGGTGAATGTTTTTTTCCTTGCTCAAACATATCTCTAACTCTAGATGCTCCTACACCCACAAACATTTCAACGAAGTCAGATCCTGAAATAGAAAAGAACGGAACGTTTGCTTCTCCAGCAATAGCTTTTGCTAATAAAGTTTTTCCAGTTCCTGGAGGACCAATTAATAAGGCTCCTTTAGGAATCTTTCCGCCAAGTCTGCTGAATTTTTTTGGATCTTTTAAAAATTCAACAATTTCTTCAACTTCTTCTTTTGCTTCCTCAACTCCCGCAACATCATTAAAGGTAACCTTGCCTTGAGCTTCATTTAGTAATTTTGCTTTAGATCTTCCAAACCCCATGGCTCCACCTTTTCCTCCTTGCATTTGACGCATAAAGAAAACCCAAACTCCAATTAGTAACAACATTGGGAACCAAGAAAGTAAGATACCTAAAAGTGAAGGCATTTTGTCTTCTAGCGGAGTAGCAACTATGCTGATGCTTTGTTCAGATAATTTTTCAACTAAATTTGGATAATTAGGAGAGTAAGTGTTAAAAGTTTCTCCATTTGATAAAACTCCAGAAATATTGTTTCCTTGAATTTGAACTTCTACCACCCTTCCATTTTCAACTTCAGTCATGAAACTTGAGAAAGGAAGGTTATTTTTCTCAGATTTGATCTTTTTAGGATCCTGAAACATATTAAAAAGCCCTACTGAAAGTAAGACTATAATTGCCCACATTACTAAGTTTTTAAAATTCATACTATTTAAATAAACATTATTTATAATTTAACAAGAGTATAATGATGGTAAATAAGTTGTAAATAAGACAAAATATAACACTTTTGTAAAAATCTTTAATTTTTATTCTCTTTTT
>NHIU01000011.1 GCA_002169755.1 Candidatus Pelagibacter sp. TMED197
CTACCCAAGGTAACTGTTAGTGATATTGGAAAGTCAAAATCATACCCTATTTGTAAAAGTTATAACTCCGGTGGATCTAGTAAACATTTCTATAAAGCTGGAACAAATGGTATTGATTACTATCAATGTATCCATCCTATTTTTAAACCATCATTCAATGATCTAAAGTATGCAACTTTATTTGCTGATATGATGTGCGAAGTTGGCATTAAAGATAAAAATTACGAGGATATACAAAAACTTCAATCAGAAACATTAGGTCAGATTAGTTCAAATTTTACAATATTAAGAGAGGCAAGCAACAATAAATTCAAATTAGGAATTAAAATAGGTGGTTATTCTCTTCAAACTAAAACTGATGAAATGAAGAAATTAATAAAAACAACTATTAACGAATTCAGATTGGATGAAAAAGATAGGATTAATGAAATATCAAAGATGCATTTATCTGGTATTGAGAAAAGTTTAACGAATGCTGGTCATTACTTTGCAATGACATCTGCAGATGCTCAAATTTCGACATTAGGTGCGATATCAGAAATTTCCAGTGGTATATCATATTTACAGAATTTGAAGAACTTAAGATTATCTGATGGTAATATAGATGTAAATAAATTAACTACTATATTTCAAGATTTAAAAAATAAAATTGTAAATCAACCTTTTTCAGAAGTTACTGTGTCATCTGAAGATGTAAAAATAAATTCTAATGATAATAATGAAGTTTTAAATGAGCAATTAGCTGAAATTACAAAAGTTTCTTTATTTAAAAAAAATATAGCATGGTTAACAGAAACGGATGTTAACTTTTGTGCGCAATCTTTTAAAAGTGTTGGTTATAACCATGTAGATGCTCCAGTATTAACAGTATTAGGAGCTGTTCTAAGGAATGGTTTTTTACACACGGCGATTAGAGAGAAAGGAGGCGCTTATGGATCTGGAGCAATGCAAGACATGAGCACCAAAACATTTAAATTCTTTTCTTACAGGGACCCTAATGTTATTAAAACGTTTGACGCATTTAAAGAATCAATTAATTGGTTAATTAGATCGGTAACAAAGGATAAACTTGATGAAGGTATATTAAATATAATCTCTTCAATAGATAAGCCCTCATCTCCTGCTAGTGAAGCTTTATCTGATTATAATTCTAATAATAACGGTTTCACCCAACAAATGAGAAAAGAATTTAGGAGCAAAGTACTTGAAACATCAGTTGACAGACTTATCGTAGTTGCTGAAAAGTACCTTAAAACTAGTTGCAAAAAATCAATTATATCCAACAAAAATTACAAAAAAGAGTTATCTTCATTAGGTTTTGAAATTAATCAAATTTAATTTATAGTTTTTAACTATAGTTTTTTTATTTTAAACATTATGAAAAGTTTTTTAGATAGTGTTTAATAATAGTTTTAAAATTAAGTATATTGTTAATATGAAACTCCTAAAAGGAACAATTTTAAGTTTTATAAACAACCCCTTCTCAGTTACAGTTAATGATTCAGTAAAATTAATTGAATTTGGTGGTGTACTAATAGACGGTCAATTTATTAAAAAAGTTGATAAATTTTCAGTGCTACATTCCCAATACCCTTATGCTGAAATTTATAATTACGGAACAAATATAATAACTTCTGGTTTTATTGATTGTCACATGCACTATCCTCAAACAGGCATAATAGCAAGTTATGGCAAAAGGCTTTTAGATTGGCTTAATGAGTATACTTTTCCAGAAGAGAAAAAATTTAATGACATAACCTATGCAAGAAAAATTGCATCACTAACTCTCGATCTTTGTATCAAGAACGGAACTACAACTCTTGCAAGCTTCTGCACTACCTCGGTTAATAGTGTTGATGCAATTTTTGATCATGCTCAAAAAAGAAATATGTGTGTAATAGCTGGCAAGACATGTATGGATAGGAATGCACCAGAATATTTAACTGATAGTGCCAAATCAGCATATGATGAAAGTAAAAGGTTAATAAAAAGATGGCACAACAATAATAGAGCATATTACGCCATAACCCCTAGGTTTGCTCCAACATCATCACCAGAACAATTAGAATGCCTTGGAAGTTTATGGTCAGAATACCCTGATTGTTTAATGCAAACTCATTTGTCTGAACAAAAAGAAGAAATTGAATGGGTAAAAAAATTATTCCCTAAATCTAAAAATTATTTAGATGTTTATGATAAGTTTAATTTAGTTAAAAAAAATTCAATCTTTGGACACTGTATTCATCTAAAAGAAGCTGAAATAGAAATGTTGAGAGGTAGGAAATCTTCTATTGCACATTGTCCAACATCCAACACCTTCATTGGTTCTGGTATTTTTAAAATGAAAGAACTTACAAGTAAAAAAATTAATGTTGGATTAGCAACTGATACAGGAGGAGGCACTTCATTTTCAATGCTAAAAACTATTGCTGAAACTTATAAAATATCTCAACTAAATAATTTTTCACTGCACCCAGCACAGTTATTTTGGTTAGCAACAGTAGGATCAGCCAAAGCACTGAACTTAGAAAATCAGATTGGTAATATTAAAGAAGGGTTTTATGCAGACCTAAATATTTTAAATTTATCATCAACAAAAGAAATTGAACAAAGATGTAAAAGAGCTAAAAATTTTTGGGAGGAACTTTTTCCAACATTAATAATGGGCGATGATCGTGCAATTCAATCTTCATGGGTTTCGGGAAATGAGATTGTACTATGAAATTCACTTTTAAACTTCATACTAAAGACAACATTGGAAAAAAAATCTTTTTCCTAGATAGAGATGGTGTGGTAATAGAAGACACAGGTTATCCAATAGAAATTGATAATTTAGAAATAAAAAAAAATACTATTGAAAAACTTATTGATTTTAAACAACAAAATAGTTTGAATAATTGTGGTTTTGTAACAAATCAAAGTGGAGTATGTAGAGAATATTTTTCTGAAAAAAAATTTTGGGAAACACATGACTATATAATCAAAAGATGTAATGATTTAGGTTTAGAAATTGACTTTACTTGTGTTAATTTTTTTATGAATAATAATTATTTTAGAAAGCCAAACAATGGCATGTTAGAAACCGCTATTAATTATACTGGAGCTATAAGGGAACAATCTTTTATGGTTGGTGATAAAGATACAGATATGGCTGCAGCAAAAAAATCATCCCTAAATTACGAGGATATAAGTTACTTTTTATAATCCATTTGTTTTTCTCTTAATATATTAAATCTTTGGCAAGCTTATTGCATATTTATAAAAATATTTAATAAAAATTTTGAGATTAAAATGCTGACACAAAGAAATCATAAATTAAAAAGTAAAACTCAAATTGTTGGTCCATACTTAAATAATGGTATTCCAAATGTTTTGGACTTTTTAAAATTTAGTAAAATTAACGATTGTTTTTTTTCAAATTATTTTGAAAAACTCAATTCTAAAATTCTAGATGTAAATGATAAGCAGTTATTTGCAGCTATACAACTAATTTTAAAAACTAATCAAAATAAAAAAAAGTTAATGATTTTTGGTAATGGTGGCAGTGCAGCTATAGCAAGCCATATTGCTGTCGATTTTACAAAAGCTGTTAGGATACGAGCAACTAACTACAATGAAGCGGATCTTATTACTTGCTTATCAAATGACTTTGGATATCAGTATTGGGTATCTCAGGCAATAGAGTTTTATGCAGATAAAGGTGACATTATTATTTTAATTAGCAGCAGTGGTACCTCTTCTAATATTATAAATGGTGCAAAAAAAGCTAATGAAATGGGATTAAAAGTTATTTCATTTACAGGTTTTAAAAAAGATAGTGAAGTTTCTAAAAACTCTAATTTAAATTTTTGGGTTGATAGTAATGAATATAATATAATTGAGATGGCACATCATGTTTGGTTAGTTTCTATCATTGATTATATTGAAGAATTAAAACTACAAAAATAATTATATTATGGTTAATAATGAGAAAATTTTAGTTTTAGGTTCGAATTCTTTTGGTGGCTCTAGTTATATTAATTATGCTTTAGACAAAGGGTATAAAATTATTGGTATAAACAGATCAGTGGAAAGTCATAGTTGCTTCCACCCTTATAAAAATAATAAAAACAAGAATAAATATCTGTACTATAATTTACACCTAATTACCGATAATGAAAAAATTATATCAATTTTGGAAAAAGAAAAACCTCAATATATAGTTGATTTTGCTGGTCAAGGAATGGTTGCAGAGAGCTGGAATGATCCAATATTGTGGTTTGAAACTAATCTTATATCTAAAATTAAAATTCATGAGTACTTAAAAAATAAAAACTGGCTTAAAAAATATATAAGAATATCAACGCCAGAGGTTTATGGTTCAAACGAAGGTAAAGTAAATGAAGATCAAAATTTAAATCCAACAACACCATACGCAGTATCTCATGCTGCTGTTGATTTGAGTCTAAAAAGTTATTTTAAAAATTATAATTTTCCAATTATAATTGGGCGGTTTGCAAATTTTTATGGACCAGGGCAGCAAATTTATAGAATTATTCCTAAAACAATTCTTTATGCAAAAAGCAATAAAAAACTTCCTTTACATGGAGGTGGAAAATCAATGCGAGCGTTCATTTTCAATAATGATGTATCAAATGCTATCGATAAATTAATTACTAAAGGAAAATTAGGCGAAACATACAATTTTTCTCCCACCAATTTTATATCAATAAAAGAATTAGTTATAAAAATATTGAATATTATGGAGTTACCATATGAAAGCTTAGTTTTTGAAACTGAGGATAGAATTAGTAAGGATTATTCATATTTTATGGATACAAAAAAAGCAGAAAATTTTTTAAATTGGACTCCATTTGTTTCACTGGAAAACGGAATAAATTCTACAATAGAATGGGTTAACAAAAACTATTCTATACTAAATAAAATTCCAGCAATTTACCAACATAAAATATAGTTAGAAATTATAATGCAGAATAATCAAAAAATAATTAATTTTTTACCTCATCAGTATAATCTAGAGAAATCATTCAAAGTTAATCACAATTATCTTACCGATCAATTTTCTGATTATGATGATATTTTTGAAAAGATAAAAAAGGTAGTTTTAAACAACGATTTTACGTTAGGAAATGATGTAGATTTATTAGAATCTGAATTTTCTGAATTGATTGGTGTTAAACATGCAATAGGGGTAGGAAGCGGTACTGATGCTCTTTTTTTAAGTTTAAAATCACTTGGTATAAAAGATGGAGATGAAGTAATTACAACTCCTTTTACTTTTTACGCGACTATTGGAGCAATAGTCACAGCTGGCGCAAAACCAGTATTTGCAGATATTCGGGATGATTTTAATATTGATCCATATGAAATTGAAAAGAAGATTACTTCTAGAACCAAAGCAATTTTGCCAGTTCATTGGTCAGGAAAACCATGCAAAATGGATGTTATAAACGACATTGCAAGAAATTATGGTATTCATGTTGTAGAGGACGCGTGTCACGCAATTTTAGCTAAATATAAAAATAGAAATGCAGGAAACTTAGGCGATATAGGTTGTTTTAGTTTTCACCCCCTTAAAAATTTAAATGTTTGGGGTGATGGGGGTATTATAACGACTAATAATACAGAACTAAGAGATAAACTTAGATTGATAAGAAACCACGGATTATCTGGAAGGAATTCATGTGAAATCTTTTCATATAATTCAAGACTAGACACAATACAAGCAGTTGTTGCAAGGCATATGCTTGGAAAAATAGATAACATTACAAACAAAAGAATTAATAATGCAAATTTTTTAGATCAAGGTTTAAGTTATATTAAAAAACTAAAAATTCCAAAAAGAGATAAAAATATAAAAGAAGTTTTTCATTTATATATGTTTGAGTGTGAAAGACGAGATGAATTAAAATCCTTTTTAAACGACAACAATATAGATGCAAAAATTCACTATCCGGTCCCAATGCACCTTCAGCCAGCTGCAAAAGAATATAATTATCAAGTTGGTGATTTCCCAAAATCTGAGGAAGCATGTTCTAAAGTAATTTCATTGCCCGTACATGAATTTATTTCTAAGGATGATCTAGAATATATGATCCAAAAAATAAGGGAATTTTATATATGAGTTTTAAAGTTCCTTTTGTTTCGATTGATAGACAATTTAAAAATCATAGTGCAGAGTTAACTGATGCTTTCATTGAATGCGCTCGCTCAGGCCAATATATTCTTGGTGAAAAAGTTGAAATGTTTGAGACTGAATTAGCTAAAATATGTGGTTCCAAATTCTGTATAACAGTTGGAAATGGAACAGATGCTTTAGTAATAAGTTTAAAACTTTTAAACATTTCAAAAAATGATGAAGTCATTCTTCCAGTAAACTCTTTTATAGCAACAGCTGGATCAATTATAGCATGTGGAGCGAAGCCAGTATTTTGTGATATTGATGAAACATTAAATATTGACTATAAAAAGATTGAAGATTGTATATCTGAAAAAACGAAAGCTATTATGCCAGTTCATCTAACTGGGAGACCTGCTAATTTTAACAAGATTAAAAAAATTGCTCATAAATATAATTTAAAAATAATTGAAGATGCTGCTCAAGCAATAGGAGCTAAATATTATAAAAATCCTGTTGGCAGTCTAGGGAATATAGCGGCGTTTAGTCTTCATCCGTTAAAAAATTTCTTTATTATGGGTGATGGTGGGTTTATTACTACTGATGACTTTAATTATTACGAGCGAGGAAAAACTCTCAGAAATCATGGTTTGATAAATAGAGACATTGCTAATGAATGGGGATTTAATTCAAGGCTTGATGCTATTCATTGCTCAATTGGTCTAAAAAAACTTAAATATTTTGAAGAAACTACAAAGCGTTTTAGATATATTGCTTCAATTTATACTAAAAACTTGAAGGGATTTGTAAAGGTTCCTGAAGAAAAAGACTATGAGTTTTCCGTTTATCATAATTTTGTAATTCAAACTCCATTCAGAAATAAACTAATGCAATTCTTAAATGTTGAAGGAATTGAAACAAAGATTCATTATCCAGTTCCATTACATTTGCAACCTGCAGCAAAGAATCTAGGATATAGAAAAGGTGATTTTCCCATTGCTGAAAAAATTAATCTCAATCAACTTAGTTTACCTATTTATCCTGAGATTTCAGATACAGAAATATACTTAACAATAAATAAAATAAAAGAATTTTTCATAAAGCAATTAAATGATAAGGAAGTAGCGTGAAAATAGCCTTAAATGAAGTTTTCGATTATAGTTTTTTTGTAGATAAATCAAAAAAGCTTAGAGGTCAAATTATTGATTTATCTCATAATGGCCATGCTGCTCATTTAGGCTCATGTTTATCATGTATAGATATTCTAACAATATTATACTGGAAGCACCTTAATATTAATCCAGAAAAACCTAGGGATAACTACAGGGATAGACTAATTCTTTCAAAGGGACATGCTGCAATGGCATTATATGCATGTATTGCTGAAAAGGGTTTTATTTGTAACTCAGAATTAAAAACGTTCAATAAAAATAATGGTCGTTTAGCTGAGCATCCACCTGCAGACCTTGTTCCAGGAATTGAGGCAGGCACTGGTTCTCTGGGCCATGGTTTTTCTATTGGTTTAGGAATAGCTCTTTCAGCCATTATTAAAGACTTAAATTATAAAGTTTATGTACTTGTTGGGGATGGTGAATTAAATGAAGGATCCATATGGGAGGGTGCACTATTTGCGGCAGCTCACAATCTACATAATTTTAAAGTCATCATAGATTCTAATAAATGGCAGGGTACATGCAGATCTGATGAAACATTGAATACTAAATCTATCTCAAAAAAATTTAATGCATTTGGATGGGAAACTACAGAAGTAAATGGACATGATTTCATGCAACTAGATAATGCTCTTCTAGACAGTGAAAAAAATACCAAACCCACCGCTATAATAGCCAACACTATTAAAGGTAAAGGTATTAGTTTTATGGAAGATGATAATAATTGGCACTATAAAATACCGAATGAATTAGACGTAAATAAATCAAAAAAAGAGTTAGGTCTACTATGAGAAATGCATTTGCTGAACAAATATATGACTCTGCTAATGCGAATGACAACGTTGTTCTACTATCTGGTGATATAGGTAATAAAGTTTTTGATAACTTTAAAAAATCTTTCCCCAAAAGGTTTTACAATTGTGGAATATCTGAGCAAAATATGACCAGCGTTGCAACTGGACTTGCGATGTCAGGGCTCAATCCAGTTACGTATTCAATTGCACCTTTCAACACAATCAGGTGTTTAGAGCAAATTAGAACAGGTGTGGCTTATCATAACGTACCTGTAATAATAATAGGTGTTGGTGCGGGTTTGGCTTATGCTGAATTAGGACCCTCACATCATTCATGTGAGGATATTTCGTTTGTTAGAACAATTCCTAATATGACAGTATTGTGTCCAGCTGACAGATGGGAAGTAAAAGCCTCTTTAAAAGCAGCTATCCAGAGTAATAAACCTACTTATATTAGAATAGGGAAAAAGGGTGAGCAGGTTGTACATAAGAAAGAAATTACTAATTTCAAAATTGGTAAACCAATAAAAATTAAATCTGGAGAAAAAAAAGTTTGTATATTGTCCACAGGAAATATAATGCCTGAAATTTTAAATACTTCTGACCAATTAAATAAATATAAAATTAATCCAGCAGTATATAGTTTTCATACTATCAAACCCTTAAATTCAAGTTTTTTAAAAAGGATATTTAAACAATTCGATTTAATTGTAACAGCTGAAGAACATTCAATTATTGGTGGACTAGGCAGCTCAATAAGTGAATGGATGGTTGATCATAACATTATAGAAAAAAAACTATTAAAAATTGCTTTACCAGATAAATTTTTTAAGTTGTCAGGCTCTCATAAATTTGCAAGGGACAAACTTGGGATTTCATCAAATAAAATATTAAAAAAAATTTTGAAACTACAAAAAGTAAAAAAATGATTACCCAAGCTGCCGTTTTATTTAATATTAATGAATCATTAAAAATTATTGAACTTGAAATTCCAAAATTAAAGAAAGGACAAGTTTTAGTTGAAATAAAATACTCAGGAGCTTGTGGAACTCAATTAGGAGAAATTTCAGGGAAAAGAGGTGAGGATAAGTTTCTACCTCACTGTTTAGGTCATGAAGGAGTTGGTAAAGTATTAGAATTAGGACCTGAAGTTTCTAAAGTGTCAATTGGTGAAAAAGTAGTTCTGTCATGGATAAAAGGTTCTGGAATTGATGCTGGTGGTACAGTTTATAAAAGTAAAAATTTAAATGTTAATTCTGGTCCAGTAACTACTTTCCAAAGACATGCAGTTGTTAGTGAAAATAGATTAACTAAAATACCAGACAATATTTCAGATGAATATGGTGTTATGTTGGGATGTTGTGCTCCAACAGGAATGGGATCAGTTAGAAATGTATTATCCCCTGTAACGGGAAAAAGTGCAGTTATATTTGGAGGAGGGGCTGTTGGTTTGTCTTCATGTTTATCTTTTAAAGAATATGGTTTAGAGAGAATAATTGTTATCGATCCCGTTCAAGAAAGATTAAATTTAGCTATTAGCGCAGGAGCTACTGACATAATCAATACTTCGAATGGTGAAGAAATTACTAAGAGAATAAATAAATTAGTTCCTAATGGCCTAGATTATGCAATTGAGTCTGTTGGTAAACCTGAAATTATTCCTCTTTGCATGTCACTTTTGAGAAGACAGGGCGGTAAATTAGTTGTTATAGGTAATTCTCCTGCTGGTTCTACATTTCAACTCAAACCTGATGTATTTAATTTAGGTAAAAGCATTTTGGGAAGTTGGGGTGGCAATACAAATCCAGATTTGGATTTTATTGATTACTCAAAAACATTAAATAACTCTAGTAACTTTTTAAAAAAGTTAATTTCTAAAACATATTCGTTAGAGAACATTAATGAGGCCCTGAAGGATCTCTCCAACGGTCAGGTTGGCAGACCTTTAATAAGGATGTAAAATGAGAATTGGAATAGATTTTGATAATACTATTGCTTGCTATGACAACGCTTTTTATGAAGTTGCTTTAGAAAAAAATTGGATAGATCCCAAAATTCTTAAAAGCAAAGTATCTGTTAAAACAGATATGCACAAAAAAAGCCTTTTTAAAGAGTTTACTATTTTACAAGGGCTAGTTTATGGAAAGAATATTTTAAAAGCGAAATTATTTGAAGGATTTAGAAATTTTTTAGCTGAAAATATAAAATTCCATGAATTTTTTATAATAAGCCATAAAACAAGATATCCAATAATTGGGGAGAAAATAGATCTACATTTAGCAGCTCATAAATTTATTAAGTTTAACAAATTAGACTACTTTTATAATGACTTAAATAAAAGAATATTCTTAGAGCCTGTAAAAAAGTAGTCTAATTTGTTAAACTAAAAAAATTTA
>NHIU01000001.1 GCA_002169755.1 Candidatus Pelagibacter sp. TMED197
AAAGTAAAGAATCTTTTAGAAGAAGAAAAAGAAAGAATAGTATTTAAACCTAATGTAGGTCCACAAACAGAATTTCTTGCTGCAGGTGAGCAAGATGTTTTATATGGTGGAGCTGCAGGTGGTGGTAAATCCTATGCAATGTTAGTTGACCCATTAAGGTATATGCATATAAAAGAACATAGAGCTTTATTACTAAGAAAGTCTATGCCTGAGTTAAGAGAATTAATAGATAAATCTAGAGAACTTTATCCTAAAGCTTTTGCTGGTGCAAAGTTTAGAGAAGTAGAAAAGATTTGGAGATTCCCTTCAGGTGCGTCATTGGAGTTCGGATATCTGGACAGAGATGCTGATGTATATAGATACCAAGGTCAATCCTACACATGGATAGGTATTGATGAATTAACTCAGTATCCTACAGAGTTTCCCCTTCAATATTTGCAATCACGATTAAGAACAACTAACAAAGATATACAATGCTTTATTCGGTGTACTGCAAACCCTGGAGGTGTCGGAGGTAATTGGGTTAAGAAAAGGTATCTAGACCCATCACCTCCGAATGAAAGTTTTATAGGTAAAGATGAAATAACTAGAAAGTTTATACCTGCTAAGTTAGATGATAACCCTTATCTAGCTGAAGATGGTAAGTATGAAAAGATGCTAGAGTCTTTACCACCAGTACAAAAGAAACAATTACTAGATGGTAACTGGGATGTTTCTGAAGGTGCAGCATTTGTAGAATTTGATTATGATACACATTGTATTGACCCATATGAGTTACCTAAAAGATGGGAACGATTTAAAGGGATTGACTATGGTTATGCTTCAGAGTCTGCAGTTATATGGGCAGCATTAGACCCTAGTGATGAAACATTAATTATTTATAGAGAATTATATCAGAAAGGTTTAACAGGAGAAGACCTAGCTAAGAAAATTTTTGAATACGAAAGAGAAGATAAACTATCTGTTAGTGGAGTATTAGATAGTGCAGCTTGGGCAAGGACTGGAACAACAGGACCAACAGTAGGAGAAGCATTAACTATGGCTGGTCATAAACTTAGAAGAGCTGATAAAAATAGAATACAAGGTAAGATACAAGTACATGAAAGATTAAAGTTAAATCCAAAGGGTAGACCTAGATTACAAATATTTAAATCATGTCCAAACCTTATAAGAGAATTACAGGGAATACCTGTAGACGCAAACAAACCAGAAGATGTAGATACTAAAGCACCTGACCATGCATATGATGCATTAAGATATTTAATAATGTCTAGACCTAGAAGTATTAGTTCTTATGAACAAATGCAACAGATAAAAAAGTGGACACCTTCTGACCCAACATTCGGATACTAATATGAAAGAACTAAGAGAAACAATAATAAAAAGTTTACTCAGACACGCAGAAGGACACATAGAAAAACATTGTGCTAATATAGAAATTTATTTAACTAATCCTGCAGGGATAGGAGAACATTCTGATATATTAGAAGCAATTGAAAAAGAGTTAGCTGTGATAGCTGAGTATGAAGACCAAATATCAATTATAAGAAAATATTTTAGTTAATGCCTTTGTATACTTTTAGAGATAAGAATACAAGCAAACAATATGATAAACAAATGTCATATGAAGAGTTACAAGAATATTTAAAACAAGAACACATAGAACAAGTATTTAAAATTAATATATACAGATATTCAGATAACAATGGTAACAAAGACCAGTTTACTGAATGGGCTAGAGACCCTAATATAAATGGTGATGGTGGTTTCCAAACTTATGGAAAAGCCAAAACAGATAATGACAAGAGACTAGATGATAAAGAGAAAAATTAAAATAAACCCTAGGGCTAAAAGAGAAATAGATAGATACCCTATGGTTGCTGTATACTGGCTCGATATTTGTTCGGACAGCTCATGGCAATCTATTGAAGGATGTAAGAAAGCAAAACTACCTGTATGTGTTACTAAAGGACATCTACTTACTCAGAAAGGTGGTATCACTAGAATATTTGGTGACTACTCACTAGCTGATGAAGAGTTAGGTAAGATTGAAGAGATAGGTAATACAACTATAATTCCTAATAGTGTTATAGTTGAAATCAAGAAAATAAGTTGACAAGGGTATAGAATATCTGTATTATTACAGTAAGGGGAATTATTTATGGAATACAACAATGTTTCTTCTATGGACTCCGAAAAGGATAACAGAGAAGATAGGATAGAACCTTTAGTAGCTGAGATTAATTATAAGTTTAAAGCTGCATCTGATAAAAGACAAGATGATGAAGATAGATGGCTTCAAGCTTATCATAATTATAGAGGTAAATATTATAAGAATATTCAGTTTACTGAAAGAGAAAAGTCTAGAGTATTTGTTAAAGTAACTAAAACAAAAGTTCTAGCTGCTTATGGACAAATCGTAGATGTACTATTTGGTACAGGTAAGTTTCCATTAATAATTCAAGAGACAAAAGTTCCAGAAGGTATTTCAGAATATGCTCATATGAATCCCATGAAAGAAAAAATGGGTGATGAGAATATGCAACCTACTCCAGGCATAGAAGGTAACATGGATTATACTCCAGGTGAAACTATGGAAATGAATAATGGTGGTTTAGGTTTTCCTGGTGATGGAAATGAATTAGCTCCTGGTGCAACTTTTGATTCTTTAAATCAAGATGCTAAGTTAGGTTCATTAAAAAGTAAATATGAAGAAGCAAATTTAACTGATGGTCCTTCTCCTCTTCCAGAATTTTCTCAAATTAAACCAGCTCAACTAGCTGCAAGACAATTAAATAAATTAATTGAAGACCAACTAGATGAATCAAATGCAAATATTATTTTAAGAAATGCAATATTTGAATCTTGTTTATTAGGAACAGGAATTATAAAAGGTCCATTTACTTTTAATAAAACTTTACATAAATATAATTTATCTGGTAATGGTAATGCAAGAGAATATGCACCAGAGTTTGTTAAAGTTCCAAGAATAGAATTTTGTAGTGTATGGGATTTTTATCCTGACCCTAATGCTAGAAGTATGGATGAATGTGAATATGTAATTCATAGACATAGATTAAATAGAAATCAATTTAGAGATTTAATTAATAGACCTTATTTTTCAAAAGAAAAAATTGAAGAGTGTTTAGCTATGGGTGGTAACTATACTAAACAAGATTGGGAAACAGATTTAGATTTAGAAAATAATACTTATGGTGATATAGAAAAAAACCGATATGAAGTTTTAGAATATTGGGGAACTATAGATGCCATGACTGCAAGAGAATATAATCTTGAAATAGATGAAGCAGTATCTGATATGTCAGAGATACAAGTTAATATTTGGACAGTCAGAGGTAAAGTAATTAGAATTGTAGAAAATCCATTTAAACCTTTTAGAATACCTTATCAAGCTTTTAATTATGAAAAAAATCCATATCAATTTTTTGGAATAGGTGTTCCAGAAAATATGGATGATGCTCAATCAATTATGAATGGTCATGCAAGAATGGCTATTGATAATTTAGCATTAGCAGGTAATTTAGTTTTTGATATAGATGAATCAGCTTTAGTTAATAATCAAAGCATGGAAGTATTTCCAGGTAAGATATTTAAAAGACAAGCTGGTGTTCCAGGTCAAGCAATATATGGAATTAAGTTTCCTAATACTGCTCCAGAGAATATGCAGATGTTTGATAAGTTTAGACAACTTGCAGATGAATCTACAGGAATACCATCATACTCACATGGACAAACTGGAGTACAAAGTATGACAAGAACAGCATCAGGTATGTCAATGCTTATGGGTGCTGCATCATTAAATATAAAAACAGTAATTAAAAATATTGATGATAGTTTAATTAAACCTTTAGGAGAATCTATGTTCCAATGGAATATGCAATTCTATGAAGGTGAATTACCTATCATTGGAGATTTTGAAATTAAAGCAACAGGTAGTTCTTCTTTGATGAGAAAAGAAGTTAGAAGTCAAAGACTAACAATGTTCTTACAAACAATTCAAAATCCACAAATTGCTCCATTTGTTAGAATATCAGAAGTCATTAAAGAATTAGCATACTCTTTAGATTTAGACCCTGATGAAATATTAAACTCTAAAGATGAAGCAGAAATCCATGCTAAAATTATAGGATATCAAAATAATGTTAACCAAGGAACTAGCCCTCAAGCTGTTGACCCTAGTCAACTCGGAGCAATGGCAGAGTCTGGAGGAGTACCTCAACAAGGTGCAGGAGCAGACAACACAGGAAATGGCGAAATCCCAGAACCTACAGATAATCCACCAATGCCAGGGCAGATGGAATTTTCTGGAACGACTGAAGAACCTGCCTAGTCAAGTAAACGAATTAAAAAAAAGTGTTGACTAATTACACTTGCGTTGTTATAATAACAACTAAGGATTAGAATTATGATGAAAAAGAACAAACCTGTCAATATGGCTACTGGTGGACTTATGTCTATGCCACCTTTTATTAAAGATAAAGCTGATGAAAAAGATAAGGGTATTACTCCATATGATGTTAATACACCTAAAGAAGCTAGACAAGGTTTACCTTCAAGATTAGTAGCACCATCAAGAACTAGATTTAATACTGGTGGTTTTAATGCAATGGAACTTTCTCTTTTAAAATCAAATGGATATAAACCTGAAGAAGTATCTACTTGGAAAGATAAAGGTAAAGGACTTTTACAAACATTAACAACAGGACCTGTATTAAAAGCTAAAGGTGGTTTAATGAGAAAAAAATATAGTAAAGGAGATATTTTAGATTTAGATGGTAGTGGAGATACTACTATGAAAGATGTATTAATTGGTAGAGGTGTTATAGACGCAGATGGTAATATGATTTCAAAAAATAAAAAAGCATATGGTGGTTTAATGAAAAGACAAAAATATAATGTTGGTGATGAAGTAGCTAAATTAAAAACTTTAAAATTACCAATTGATGAAATACCTGAAGAATTAGAAGAAGCTCCAGCAGAAGGAGATATTCCAGGTGAAGCTAATGCAGTTAAAGATATTTTAATTAATAGACAAATAGAAAAATTAGAAGCAAGAAAAGAAATTACAAATGATATTGCTGAAGAAAGAAATATTGATAATCAAATTGCAAAATTAGAAACACAAAAAACAAAAGTAAAAGCAGCTACTGGTGGATTATTAAAATTATCTATTGGTGGTGAAGCAGGAACTTCTGAAAGATATGATAGACGAAGAGACTATCAAGCTTATGCAGAAGGTGATATGGTTGAAGATGAATCTTTAATGACACCTACTGGAATGAATACAGAAGATATGGATGGTATTGCTGAAGCTAACATGGAAATGGAAGCAGAAGATAATATGGATATGGGAGATATGGATGGTGTAGTAGATACATCAGCATTATCAGAAGAAGAAGAAAAAGTTGTAGATGATGCAGTAGAAATGTTTCCAGAATTAGAAGGTATCATTCCAAAAATAGTAGCAACAGAATTTACAGAAGATGGAGAAGTAGAAGGACCAGGTACAGGAACTTCAGATTCCATCCCAGCACTTTTATCAGATGGTGAATTTGTATTTACAGCAAAAGCAGTTAAGAATATTGGTGTAGACAAATTAAGAAAAATGATGAAAGACGCAGAAGCAGCTTATGATTCAGGAATGCAAAATCAAGAAGCTGATGCTGCAATGGCTGAATAACAGAATTTATAGAGAGAGGTAACTCTATGGATAGACAAGCTACCTTCTAGAAATAGAAGCCCTTGTAGTTTTGTTTTTAAACCTAAACACCTACCTTAGCTACCTTCAGTTAAGAAGCCCTAAAGGAGGACAATATGAGTGAAGAAAACAAAGAAGGAAGAAACGAAGCCCAAGCAAATCCTTACAACATGAAGAAGTCTTGGCATACTGATACAGTAATGCCAACTGAACTTAAGAATGCTGATAGTGGATTGTTTGTGCCAAACCCTGATAGTAATAGAAGTGAACCAGAAGCTACTGCTCAAACGAGTAACCCAGAAGGTTCTACAGAAAATACTACAGCAACTATGGATAAGGTCCAAGATTCTGCATTAAATGTAGAAACTAACCCTTATAACAAAGTTGATTACAAAAAAAGATATGACGACCTAAAACGATATTATGATAGGAAGTTAGGTGAGTGGACATCAAAGGAAACAGACCTCAAGACACAGTTAAGAGAGAATAGACCTAAGTATACACCACCAAAATCTAAAGAAGAGTTAGACTCTTTTAAGAAAGACTACCCTGACATATATGGAGTTGTGGAAACTGTATCTCACTTGCAATCTGAAAATCAGATGTCAAGTCTACAAGAAGAAGTTGAATCTTTGAAAAAGCAAAACAATGCTTTAGCTCAAAGAGAAGCTCAACTAGAGTTAGCGAGAATACATCCAGACTTTAATAATATTAAAGAATCAGATGATTTTCATAGCTGGGCAGACTCACAACCCATGGAAATTAAATCATGGATTTATGAGAACAACTCTGATGGTAAACTTGCTGCAAGAGCAATCGACTTATATAAGAAGGACCGAGGATTTGGTTTAGATAAAAAAACTGAGAAAAAAGCTGCTACGCAAAATCAAGGTGCAGACTTGTTAGTTAAAACTAATGAACAAGTACAAGTACCTTCATCTAACGAAGTTGTTTTTAATCGTTCTGATATTGAAAAAATGTCAGATGCAGAGTTTATGGAATACGAAAAACAAATTCTAAAAGCTCAAAGAGAAGGAAGAGTTAGATAACTTTTCTTTCATTTTTTATTAACCAATAACAACAAAGGAGTATAATCATGGCTAAATTCGCTGGTGGTTCAACTTATAACTTTGCTTTGTCTGGAAATCAGTCGAATGGTTTCTTCATTCCTGAAATCTATTCAAAGAAAGTGCAAATAGCTCTTAGAAAATCTGCTGTTGCAGAAGCAATCTGTAATACAGACTATATGGGTGAAATTGCAAACTTTGGTGATACAGTAAACATCATCAAAGAACCTCAAATAACTGTTAATGACTACACAAGAGGTCTAACAGTTAACTCAACTAACTTAACAGACGCAGAACTTGTTCTTACAATTGACCAAGCTAAGTCTTTCTCTTTCAAACTAGATGATTTAGAGAGAAGATTTTCTCATGTCAATTTCCAAGCTATTGCTTCAGACAATGCTGCATACAAACTAAAAGATGCAATGGATAGTAATATCCTTACAGCTATTAGTGCAGGTGCTGGAGTAACAACTGGAATGGGAACAACTGGAACTCCGATTGATATCGGATTCGCTTCTGGTGAAGTAGACCCTCTAAATCAAATGGCACTTGCTGCTAAAGAATTAGATGTCAACTCAGTACCAGAAGAAGGTAGATGGTTCGTAGCTCACCCTGAGTTTTACAATGTACTATCAAACACAGCTTCTAAATTGTTAACTGTAGACTTCAACGCAGGTCAAGGTTCAATTAGAAATGGTTTGGTTGCATCTGGACAACTTAGAGGTTTCTCTATGTACAAATCTACTAATGTTCCTACTAACGACTTATCTGGTGCTACACCTGCTGGTTCAGCAACTGCACCTGAAGCTCTATTCGGTCATATTAGTGCAACTTCGGCTGCATCTGCTATGAACAAAGTAGAGACTGTTAGAGACACAACTTCGTTCTCTGATATCGTTAGAGGTCTAATGGTTTGGGGTAGAAAAGTATTAAGAACTGATGCTGTTGGTAAAATCATATATGTGATTGACTAATAGTAAAGTCTTAGTATACTTTACACTATACTTGATGGAGGGGTTGAAATATACCCCTCTATCTAAATAAGGAAACAAAAGTATGAAAATTATAGAAACAATAAAAAATAAAGTTAAATGCTTACCAGATGATGCAAGACATTTATGGATGTTCCATAGAAAAGTTTGTCTTGCTGTAGCTGCTAGTATTGTAATTTTAATAATAATA
>NHIU01000002.1 GCA_002169755.1 Candidatus Pelagibacter sp. TMED197
TCTAGCTCTAAAACTTTTGATAAAAAATTATCAGAATTAACAATATCTCTAACAGCTTTTTTTTCGATAGAAATTTTCTGATTTGGATTTTTTCCGCCATAAAGTATTGCTGGAATAAATCCTTTTTCTCTCAACTTATTGGTTGAGCCGGCAGAGGCGTTTTCTCTTTTAATTGCTTTTAAGTTGCTCATTTAATTTTTTATTGGAAAAGTTATATAACTCAACTTATTTCATAAAACAAGTGCTAATTGAATAAATCTGATACAGAATTGGAATTAGCTATTCTTTTTATAGCTTCTGACATTAATGAAGATATAGATAAGACCTCTATTTTATTGTTATTTTTAATTTTTTGAGAATTATCAATTGTATCTGTGATTATAAGTTTTTTTATTTTTGAATTTTTAATTTTTTTTACTGCATCTCCACTTAATACAGCATGAGTGATAAAAACGTAAACCTCAACAGCACCATTCTTTTTTAAAGCATCTACAGCATTAATGATTGTTCCTCCACTATCGATAATGTCATCAACAATGATACAAGTTTTGTTTTTCACGTCTCCAATGATATTCATGACTTGAGATTTTCCAGGCGTTGGTCTTCTTTTATCAATAATTGCTAAATCAGCTTTAATTCTTGTAGCTAAACCTCTTGTTCTTTGTACACCACCAACATCTGGAGAAACACAAATTAGTTTTTTGTTGTTCATTTTCTTTTTTATATATTTAGCAAAAAGAGGAGTAGTATATAAGTTGTCAACCGGCATATCAAAGAATCCTTGAATTTGACCAGCATGCAAATCTACTGTCACAACCCTACTTGCGCCTGCATTAGTTATTAAATTAGCTACGACTTTTGCAGATATAGAAGTTCTTGGAGCAACTTTTCTATCTTGTCTAGCATAACCAAAATAAGGAATTACAGCTGTAACATTTTTTGCTGAAGATCTTTTAAGCGCATCAATAACTAAAAGAAGTTCCATTAAATTGTCATTTGCAGGATTTGATGTAGATTGAATTACAAAAACACTATTACCTCTAATATTTTCGTTGATCTCTATATAGATTTCCCCATCAGCAAATCTTCTTATATTAGTATTAACTAATTTTAATTTTAACTTTTTAGAAATATCTTTGCTTAGTTTAAGATTGCTAGTTCCAGATAAAATTTTCATGAAATATAATTACTTATACAGTTATTTTCAAATGTTTTCAAACCAAATCCCAGTTGTTTGTTGCTGAAGGTTTATACGTTAAAGAGCTTTAACAATTATTAATATAATAATTAATTCTGGCTAAAGTTTGACAGATTTTAAATATTCTATGAGATAAGACTAATTACAGAAATACACCTACCATAATCTTTTTCATTTAATTTTTGTGATCTTCTATAACTAAAAAAACTCTCTTTTTCTTTAAAAGTATCACGTTGGACGTGATCAACTTTTACATTTAACTTTACCAGTTTATCATTAACGTATTTTCTAAGATCAAATAATTTTTTATTCTTATTTTTCTTAGCAAAATAATAACTATTCTTTTTTGATTTTGATAAAAATTTTTTGTAAAAGCTTAAATCAACTTCATAGCTTTTTTTACCAATACATGGACCAACACTTGCAAAAAGTTTATTTTTTGAATTAAGTTTTTTAAATTTTTTAATTGTATTTTCTATTATACCGGATGAAGCTCCTTTCCAACCAGCATGAATACAGCCAATTATTTGACTCTTTGGGTCACACAGAATGATTGGAACACAATCAGCTGTGACAACTCCTAACGCGATACCCTTTAATTTTGTTATGATAGCATCTGATTTAAATTTTTTAAATTTTTTATTTTTTTCATTAATAACAATTACTTTATTGCTATGCGTCTGATACATAAGCGCTAACTTGGTCGGAGTTACTTTCATTTTTTTAGACACAAAAGATAAATTTTTATTAACATTTTTTTTTACATCTTTTGACCCTCTGCCACAATTTAGGCTTTGGTAAATCCCATGAGAGAACCCTCCTTTTCTTGAAAAAAAGCAGTGTTTTACAAACTTAAATTTTTTAAAATTTTTTGAGTAAAACATTATTCAAATCCAAGAAAATTTTCCTTTTCACATTTATATGTAAAAATTACTTTAAACAAATTTCCCATTAATTTAGTATCTAATAATCTTTTGAGTCTATAATATAAATTTGATTGTTCTTTAAAACTCATATTATTACTTAATTTATTAGCTCTTTCAATAATTCCCATTTTTTCTAGAAAAAATTTTTGAGTAACAACTTTTTTGACTTTTAAATTATTCTTGAGAAAATACTCATTTAAGAGATTGAAATTAACTAAAGAAGTTATGTCAGCTTTTCCTAGATTATTTAACAAATTATTTTTTTTATGTTTTACAATTGATTGCAGAGTGTTTTGATTTTGAGATGTTAAATATCCATAATCAATAAGCATCAAACCACCTTTTAATTTTGATATTTTTTTAATTATCTTTTTTAATTCATCTAGCCCTAATTTGGGAAATTCAATAAATTTCAATTTATCTAAAGATCTAAATTTCTTAATTAGAGTAATATTTTTTTCAGAAGCTTTTTTATAAACTTCGTGTATTTCATTATTTTTATTTAGTGAATAATATTTTTCTAAAAAAATGTTTTTTTTTTGGAAAAATTGTTTAATTGGTATTGCATCAAAAAATTCATTACCAAAAAAAATAACTGGCCCTTTTTTGATATTATCAAAATTTTTTACCCATTTTATTTTCGAATTATTTATATTTTTTTTTTGTAATTTCTTTAATAAATTGCTTTTTTCATATAAAAAAATATTTGTAGCCTTATTAAATTTTGGAAATTTTTTAAATGTTTTCAGCAAAACTTTTACTAGATTTCCGTCGCCTGGACCAAGCTCGACTATATTAAATATCTTGGGTTGTCCGAAAGTACTCCAAGTTGACACAAGCCATATCCCAATTATTTCAGAAAATAAATTTGAAATTCCTGGGGCAGTCACAAAGTCTCCTTTTTTACCAAAAGGGATTTTAGTCGAATAATATCCAATCTTTTTATTGAAAAGGACATTTTCAACAAATTTATCCACCGGAAGTGATTTAGTTTTTTCAAAAAATTGATGGTTATATATCATCTTCTTTTTAAAAAAATAATTATACCAGCTATTATCATAAAAAAACTTAAGAACATTCCCATACTCACCAGATTAAATAAATAGCCAACTTGTAAGTCAGGTTCTCTAAATAATTCAGAAAAAATTCTAAAAATTCCATAAAAAATTAAAAACATGCAAGAACAAGTTCCAATGTTATAATTCTTTTTAAACATTATAAAATTAATTATAACAAATAAGACTATACCTTCTAAAAATGCCTCATACAGTTGTGATGGATGTCTTGAAATATTGTCTGTATTTGGAAAAATAACGCCCCAATAAACATTTGTACTTTTACCAACCAGCTCTCCATTTATAAAATTAGCTATACGTCCAAAAAAAATGCCTATAGGCGCAACACAAGCAATAACGTCTAATAAAAAAAAAGTAGATATCTTTTTCTTTAATCCAAATAGAAATGTGCCAGCAATAATACCAAGAAGCGCACCATGAAATGACATACCGCCCTCCCATACTTTAAGAATATTTAAAGGATTTAATAGATAGTATTCTAAATTATAAAATAATATATATCCAAGTCTGCCTCCTACTATTAAAGAAATTATTAAGTATGTAACTAAGTTATCGAATTCCTCAACATTAAATTTAAAGTTTAAATTATTAAACTTTTTCAGGATTATCTTTTTTCCCAACCACCATCCAATTAAAATTCCAAAAATGTAAGCAAGAGAGTACCATCTAATAACTAAAAACCCGATATTTAACACAACAGGGTCTAAGTTATGGGTATACATAGTATATTATAACATATTTGAAATTGAGTTTTCTATCAAATAAGATGAATTATGAGCAATTCTGAAAAATTATTAAAGACTTTATCAGGTTTAATAGAAAATGGAATTTTAACCTCTAAAGATATTCAAAAAGAAATATCTACCGATCTTAAATTTAAAAGAGATAAAATTATAGATAAACTACAACTGGTTTCAAGAGAGGAATTTGAAATTTTAAAAAAAATAGTTCAAAAACAAAATATAACCATAAGAAAACTATCAAAAACCAAGAAATCTAAAAAGGTAAAGAAATCTTAAACTGCAATCCATTAAATTTACTTTTACTTAATTGAATATTACCACCATGAGAGTTAACAACATCTTCAACAATAGCTAAGCCCAAACCGACACCTGCATGATTAAGGTTTCTGCTTTTATCCAATCTAAAAAAAGGTTTAAAAATATTTTTATGTTGATCTTCAGGCACTCCAGGACCGTCATCATCGATTATAATAATCGCTCGATTGGATCCTTTTTTTAAATTTAAATATACTTTTGAACCATAAGTTAAACCATTTTGAATAACATTTTCGAAACATCTTTTTAAAGAATATAGTCTACCTTTTAAAATAGCTTCCTCCAAGTTTTCTAAAATAAAATTTTTATTATTCAGGTTTTTTGACATTTCTTGAAACAAATTCTTTAAATTAATTATTGAAGTTTCTTCTTGAGCTTGCGTTTTAGCAAACTGTAAATAATTATTAAGCATTTTTTCCATTTCATCAATATCTTTTGACATTTTTCCTGAAATTTCTTTTTGATCCATCATTGCAAGTTGTAGCTTCAGTCTAGTAAGAGGCGTTCTTAAATCGTGACTGATTCCAGATAACATTTCGGATCTTTGATTTAAATGCCGATTTATTCTTTTTGCCATCCTGTCAAATTCATAAGCAGCTTTTCTTATTTCAGCCGCGCCTGAAGGCCTAAAATCATTGACGTAATTTCCTTTTCCAAATCTTTCTGCAGCTTTAGCCAATCTTACTAATGGTCTTGTTTGATTTTTAAGAAAAATTAATGCTATTAGGATTAAAATTATTGAAGGCAATGTTGTCCATAAAACAAACAATCTAACAGAAGATGGTGATATCATTTCTTTTGGCACCAAAAATTCCATAACTTCATTTTCTAATTTAATTTTTATTTCAACTGCATTTTTAAATTTTAATGTATTAAATGAATAATTATTGTTTCCAAAGGAAGATTTCAGTTCTCTTCTTAGCGATCTATCCATCGGACTAAATCTTCTTTCACCACTAGTAATTGGAAACGGATTTTTGTTAATATCTATTTCAAAATTAAAATTATTTTTATAACTATCTGTAAAAAAATCTAAATTATTTTTGTTGTTTAAATAAACATCTCGAATAGTTTTGAGTTGTGTTACTAAAGAACGAGTAATATTTTTATTAGCCTTAATCCATATACTATCGTAAAAAACTATTGTAATAATTAGTTGTAATATAATAGTTGGTGCTGCAACTATTATTAGAGCTCTATAGAACAATCTCTTAGGTAAAATAATTTTTAAAAATTTATTCAATCCAGAGAACATAACCAGACCCCCTTATAGTTTGAAGATATTTTGGACTTTTAGGATTTATCTCTATTTTTTGTCTTAATCTTGTAATCATTACATCTATTGACCTTTCTTGAGAAATTCCCGCAATTTTACCAATTTCTTCTCTTGAAAAAGTTTTGCCAGGATTTTTTAACATCTCAACAAGCACTTTTTTTTCTGATAAATTTATTTTTTTTATTTTGTCTTTAAGTTTTATATTCAATCTGTTCAAATCTATTTTGGCATTTCCTATAAAATGTTTTGTATTTAAATCTATTTGTTTACTTTTATTAATTATATTTTTTATTCTTAATAAAAGCTCTTTAGGCTCAAAAGGTTTACTTAAATAATCATCAGCTCCAATTTCTAAACCTTTAATTCTATTTTCTACCTCACTCTTTGCTGTAAGCAGAATTATTGGAATGTTTATATTTTTTCTTATTTCTTTTGTTAATTCGTAACCATTTTGACCCGGCATCATTACATCCAAAACAATCAAATCAAATTTAAAATGTTCAAGTTTTATCTTTGCATTCTCTGCATTTTCTGAGGTAGATATAACATAATTATTTTCACTTAAATATTCCTTAAGCAAGTCTCTAATTCTGTTATCGTCATCGACTATTAAAATATGTGTTTTATTATTTTCCATCTATTATTTTTTTAAGAACATCCTTAAATTTTATTACTGAGTCAGCATTAGAATTTTTTAAAGCATTAAAAATTCTTTTTTTTTGAGCACTGTAAACTGTTTCAAAAAAAATTTTACCCTCTTTATCTAAATAAAGATTTTTTTTTCTTGTATCATTAGTGTCCTTAACTTGCTTTATCATCTTAGATTTTATTAAATCTCTTAACACTCTATTAAGACTTTGTTTTGTTATTTTGAGTTTAAACATTAATTCGCCTAAATTTATCCCTGGGTGCCTCTCAATTAGGTTTAATGATCTTAAATGGGCAGGGCCAAAAAACTTTTTTGATAAGATATCTTTAGGATCTGCGAAAGTTTCTCTATATGCATAAAATAGAAGCTGTATAAAATCTTTTATCTGATCGTCTTTAAGGTAAAGTAAATCTTTCATAATGGTAAGTTATATTGACTTATCCTAATAAGAAATATACTTTTTTATAAGAAAAAAATCTATATATTTACTTTTTAATGGAAAGCATACCTTACGATAAAAGATCCGGAAAAATTTGGTTTAATGGCAAAAATGTTGATTGGGCCGATGCAAATATTCACATTTTAAATCATGGACTTCATTACGCTAGCTGCGTTTTTGAAGGTGAGCGAGTATATGATGGAGAAATATTTAAATTAGAAGAACACACAGAAAGACTTTTTTACTCTGCTAAGAGAATGGGTATCGAAGTACCATACACAGAACTACAAATTAATGAGGCTTGCAAAAATATTGTAAATATTCAAAAAATACAAAATGGTTATGTTAGACCAGTAATTTGGAGAGGAAGTGAGATGATGGCAATATCAGCTCAAAAAAATAAAATAAACGTTGCAATAGCCACTTGGGAATGGGGTTCTTATTTTGATCCAGCGTTAAAATTAAAAGGAATTAGATTGAACATTTCTTCTTGGAGAAGACCTAATCCTAATTCTGTGCCTTGGGATACTAAAGCAGCTGGTTTATATATGATTTGTACTTTATCCAAACATGAAGCTGAAAGCAAAGGCTATACCGACTCTTTAATGTTAGATCATGAGGGAAATATTGCTGAAGCAACTGGTGCAAATATATTTTTTAAAACAAAAGAAGGGGAGTTATTTACTCCAGTTCCAGACTCATTTTTAGATGGAATTACAAGAAGGGAAGTTATTAAAATAGCAAAAAGTAAAGGCATTAAAGTTAAAGAAAAAAAAATTAAACCTGAAGAAATGAAAAATTTTGTTGGTTGTTTTTTAACAGGAACTGCAGCTGAGATTACCCCAGTATCTGAAATCAATGACTATAAATTTAAAATTTGTAGCATTATAAGAGATTTGACTGAAAGTTATAAAAATCTAGTAAGAAAAAAAAGTGCTGCTTAATTTTTATTATCTTCATTAATAGCATGGTCGATGCCTTTTCTAACATAATCGTATCCAGTATATAGTGTTAAAAAGGCGGAGAGCCAAAGTAAAATAATTCCAATAGTTTGCGCATTATAATCTTGAAAATTTATTATCTTATTACCACTTTCTCCAGTTAGAAGTATTGCAATTGACAACATTTGTAAAAGAGTTTTGAGTTTTGCTAGGCTTGTAACTTGTATTGAAACACTTGTTTTCGCTAAAAACTCTCTTAGTCCAGATATGAGAATTTCTCTTGTAAGAATAATTATAGCAGCAATAACCTCGTAATTTTTAATTGTTCCATTCATAACTAATAAAATTAATGCTGCAGCAACAATAATTTTATCAGCTATTGGGTCTAATAATTCTCCTAATTTAGACTCTTCTTTAAAAAGTCTTGCTAAAAGACCATCTAAATAATCTGTAAAACTTGCAAGGATAAATAAAAAAAACGGTATCAAATCTCCAAAAAAACCTGGTATAAAAAAGGTCAATACAAATATTGGAACAATGATTATTCTGCCAATGGTAAGAATATTAGGTATTTTCATTTTATTCGTGGAAATAATTATATATTTTCTTTGCGATACTGTCTTCTATTCCTTCTACTGACTTTAAATCATCAAAACTAGCTGATTCTACTGCCCGAGCAGACCCAAAATGATTTAACAGAGCTCTTTTTCTTTGCCGACCTATCCCTTGAATTTGATCTAGCAAAGATTTACTCAAGTTTTTCTTTCTTTTTGATCTATGAGTGCTAATAGCAAATCTGTGAGCTTCATCTCTTAGTCTTTGAATAAAAAATAATAAAGGATCATTTTTATCTAAAATAAATTCTTTTTTTTCATAATAAATTTTTTCTTCGCCTGCATTTCTTTTTTTACCTTTTGCTACTGATAAAATAGGTAAATCATGTAAACCAAGTTCATTTAAAATTTCTCTTGATACAGAATATTGTCCTTTTCCTCCGTCAATAATTACTAAATCAGGCAAAGAAAGAGATCCAGATTTTTCTTTGATAGCTTTTGAAAATCGTCTAAACAGAACTTCTTTCAACATTCCATAATCATCACCTTTAATTTTGTCATCTTTGATATTAAATTTTCTGTATCTTTTTTTAACAAAACCCTCATTTCCAAAACAAATTAAAGCACCGATAGAGTCCGAACCCTGAATATGGCTATTGTCATATACCTCAATTAAATCAATATTATTATTAAGTCTGAATTTTTTTGCTAAGTTCTCTATCAAGTTGTTATTTGTATCTGACTGTATGAGTTTTTGAGTTAGGGCTTGCTTAGCATTTTTTTCTGCTAAATTTGAAATATTTATCTCATTTTTAGATTTAGCTTGTTTTATCAAAATTTGTTTGTTTTCTCTGTTTGAAAATGTTTTCTCTAACAAGGTTTTTTCACTTACTTCATGGTTAGTTATAATAAGAACTGGAATTGATTTATTTTCATAAAACTGAGATATAAAAGAGGAGAGTATATCTTGAATTGTATCTTCAGGATCATGCTTAGGATAAAAAGCCTGATTGCCCCAGTTCTGCTTAGATCTGAAAAAAAAAACTTGAATACAAGTTTTCCCTGTTTCTTTATAAATACTTATTACATCCGCCTCATTTAAATTGGTTTGGTTTATCCTTTGAGAAGTTTGTATTTGGGTTAAAGCTTTTATTCTATCTCTAGCAAGTGCAGCTTTTTCATAGTCAAGATCTTTGCTTGCTTTTTCCATTTCTTTTGACAAATTTTTTTGAATTCTTCTAGATTTACCAGAGATAAAATCAATGGCGTCGTTAACAGTTGATAAATATTCTTTCTCTGAAATATGATTTACACACGGAGCTGAACATCTTTTAATTTGGTAAAGTATGCAAGGTCTTTCTCTATTTCTAAAGACTGCATCATCACAAACTCTTAGCTGAAAAATTTTTTGTAATATTTTGATAGTCCAATTTGCCGAACCTATTGACGCAAAAGGTCCAAAATAATATCCAGATTTAGATTTTTTCCCTCTTAACTTTGTTAGCTGTGGCCATTTATCTTTATTTCCAATATAAATATAAGGAAAAGACTTATCATCTCTCAAAAGAATATTATATCTGGGTTTATATTTTTTAATCAGATTTGCTTCTAAAAGCAGAGCTTCGCTTTCATTATTTGTAGTTGTCGTTTCAAGATTATGAGTAAGAGATAACATTCTCTCAGTTCTTATTGGTAAATTCGACTCAGTTACGTAACTTTTAAGCCTGTTAGGTATATTTTTTGCTTTTCCAATATAAAGTATTTCTCCTGTCGAGCTTAACATTTTGTAAACTCCAGGATTTTTAGATATTAAAGGTATCTTATCTTTTATTATTTTTTTTCCTTGCTCTAAACTGTCCATTATATTTTTGTTTTTATAACTTCTATGCCAACTGACGTTGTTTCTTTAATAATATCTAACTTTTCAATTTTTAACTTAATTTTCTTAATTTTTTTGTTTTTAAATATTTCATCAAATATTGACTCTGACAAAACTTCAAGTAACTCAAAATGTGTGTTTTTTGTCAATCGTTTTATATCATTTATTATACTTTCATAATTAACAATTGTTCTAATATCAGGTTTTAGATTTGGATCTGTAGTAATTTCGATATTAAATTTTACTTTTTGTTTTTTTAACTTTTCAAACCGATGGATACCAACCGATAACAGTAAAATTAAGTCTTTAACAATAATTTTTTTATTATATTTGAATTTTTGTTTATTTTTAAATTTTAATAATTTCATTCTTTAATATTAATTATATCAGGTGTTTGCCAAGCTAATCGTTGCCCACTATCTACGTTTATAATTTGACCTGTAATGTTATTGTTATCTATTAAAAATTTAACAGTAGAACTAACATTTTTTGTATCTACTTTCTTTTCAAGAATTGTTGCTTTCCACTGTTTTTTGAAATGTTTTTCTGATTGTCGTTTATTTTTTAATGTTGGCCCAGGAGAAACTGCATTAACTCTTATTTTTGGAGCAAGCTTCATGGCCGCAGTTTTAGTTAAAGTTCCTAGGCCAGACTTACTTAAAGTATAAGAAAAAAAGAAAGGTGTTAACTTTTCAATCCTTTGATCAATAATATTAATAATGTTTCCATCTTCTCCTTTAAACATGTTGGCAAAGTCTCTGATTAAAATTGCAGGAGCTTTAAGGTTAACATTTAAATGTTTTATAAAACTTTTATTTGAAAAATTTGATAAATTGTCATTTTCAAAAATAGAAGCGTTGTTTATTAAACAATTTAGGCCTTTCATCTTTTTATAGGCAAAAGGAATTATTTTTTGAGCTTGTTTAAAGTTATCTAAGTCAGCTTTTAAAAGATAAACTATTGAACCTAACTTTTCTAATTCAATTTTAAGTTTTTTTGCAGCCATGAAAGATTTTGAATAATGTATAACGATTTGAGTATCATAATTCGCCAGTTCCAAAGCTATAGACCTACCAATTCGATTTGCCCCACCAGTGATTACTATTTTTTTGGTTTCCATTTTTTTTTTTGGTTTCTCGATTTTGTACCTGGCATACCCATCGTTGACCTGCCTTTAGGGTATACTTTATTTTTTAATTTGTATTGGCTTATTTTTGGATTTAACGTTATTTCTAATTCGCTAGCCTCTAATTTTCTTATCTCATCTCTTATTTTTGCAGCTTCTTCAAACTCTAAATTTGCAGCGGAGTCCTTCATTTTTTTATTTAAACCTTTTAGATGTTTTTTTAGATTTCCTCCAATATTAGACTCTTTTATATTTACATAATCTTTTTCATAAACAGACTCTAAAATATCTCCTATTTCTTTTTTTATTGACTCAGCTGTTATATTGTTTTTTTTATTATAATCTAATTGTTTTGTCCTTCTTCGATTAGTTTCTTCGATTGCTTTATCAATACTTTTAGTAACTTTATCAGCAAAGAGAATAACCTTGCCGTCTACATTTCTGGCTGCTCTTCCAATAGTTTGAATTAAAGATGTTTCAGATCTCAAAAAACCTTCCTTATCAGCATCAAGAATTCCTACCAAACCACATTCTGGAATATCTAATCCCTCTCTTAGAAGATTTATACCAACTAAAATATCAAATACACCTAATCTTAAATCTCTTATAATTTCTATTCTTTCTAGAGTGTCAATGTCTGAATGCATGTATCTAACTTTAAGACCATTATCGTGAAGGTATTCAGTAAGATCTTCAGCCATTTTTTTTGTTAAAGTTGTAGCTAAAACTCTATATCCTTTTTTGATAACATTTGCAGCTTCATGCATTAATTCATCTACTTGCGTTTTTGCTGGTCTTATATCCACCGGTGGATCAATTAATCCTGTCGGTCTTATAATTTGATCAATATATTTATTTTTGGTTTGTTTTAGTTCCCAAGGTCCAGGTGTAGCAGACACAAAAATAGTTTGAGTTCTCATCATGTCCCATTCTTCAAACTTAAGAGGTCTATTATCCATACAAGATGGAAGCCTAAAACCATATTCTGCCAAAGTACTTTTTCTGGTTCTGTCTCCTTTATACATCCCATTCAATTGAGGTACAGTTACATGACTCTCATCTACAAATATAATTGTATTATCTGGAAAATATTCAAATAGTGTAGGAGGCGGTTCTCCTGCTTTTCTACCAGATAAAAATCTAGAATAGTTCTCGATACCCGCACAAGTTCCGGTGGCTTCAATCATTTCCAAATCAAACTTTGTCCTTTCTCTTAATCTTTGTTCTTCTAGTAATTTATTATTAGCACGATGTTTTTTTAGTGTTTCCGCTAATTCAGATTTAATTTGTTTAATCGCTTGTTCCATCGTTGGTTTTGGAGTTATATAATGGCTGTTTGCATATATTTTTATAATTGAATAATCGTTAGTTTTGTCCCCAGTCAAAGGATCAAATTCCTCAATTTTTTCTAGCTTGTTAAAATTGAAACTTAATCGCCAAGCTCTATCCTCTAAGTGAGATGGAAAAATCTCTAAATTTTCTCCTCTTACCCTAAAAGTCCCTCTAAAAAAATTTTGGTCATTTCTTTTATACTGAAGTGTAATAAATGTTCTTATTAATTGATCTCTCTCATAATTATTATTTTTTTTTAAAGTTATTGTCATTTTACTGTAAGCTTCCACTGAACCGAGACCATAAATACATGAGACGCTTGCAACAATAATTACGTCATCTCTCTCCAGCAGAGAACGTGTAGCCGAATGTCTCATTCTATCTATTTGTTCATTTATGGAAGCCTCTTTTTCAATATAAGTATCTGATCTAGGGACATAAGCTTCCGGTGTGTAGTAATCATAATAAGAAACAAAATATTCTACAGCGTTATCAGGAAAAAAATTTTTAAATTCTCCATATAGCTGTGCAGCTAAAGTTTTATTTGGAGCTAGTACTAAAGCAGGTCTATTAGTAGCCTCAATTACCTTAGCCATTGTGAATGTTTTTCCTGATCCAGTTACTCCAAGAAGCACTTGCTCATTTTTTTTATTTTTGATGTTTTGTGTTAATGATTTAATAGCCTGAGGTTGATCACCAGCTGGTTGAAAGCTGCTTTTAATTTTGAATTTAATACCACCCTCTAACTTCTTTTTTATAGAGTTGTTAGTAGTTTCAATATCTAGTATTTTTTCTTGATAAGTATTTTGCATTTTGTATTAATAATAATTTAAAAAAAACATTATAAAATTCAATGAGCATAGTTTCCAATAGTTTAAAACGTATAAAACCGTCGCCTACAATAGCTGTGACCTCAAAAGCTAGAGAAATGCGAGCTGCGGGTAGGGATGTGATAGGTTTAGGGGCTGGAGAGCCTGATTTTGATACTCCTGACAATATAAAAAATGCGGCCATAAAAGCTATAAGAGACGGAGACACAAAATATACCGCTGTAGACGGAACTCCAGCTTTAAAAAAAGCAATACAAGCAAAGTTCTATAGAGAAAACAGTTTATCATATGAGTTAGACCAGATAACTGTTGGAACTGGTGGAAAGCAAGTTTTATACAATGCCTTCATGGCAACAATTAATAAAGGCGACGAAGTAATTATACCCGCGCCATATTGGGTTTCTTATCCTGATATTATTTTATTAGCTGGTGGCAAACCCAAAATAGTTAAATGTGACGAAAGAGATAATTTTAAATTAACTCCTAAAAAATTAGATAAAGCTTTATCTAAAAAAACTAAGTGGATAATTTTAAATTCACCTTCAAATCCAACTGGTTCTGCTTATACAAAGAAAGAAATAGAAGGGTTATCAAAAATATTATTAAAATATAAAAAAGTTTATATTTTAAGTGATGATATTTATGAACATATTATTTATGATAAATTTGATTTTTTTACGATCGCAAAAATTGAAGCATTAAAGGACAGAACATTAACCATGAACGGCGTAAGTAAATCTTATTCTATGACTGGATGGAGAATAGGATATGCAGCAGGACCAAAAGAAATAATTAAAGCTATGGCAAAGATACAATCTCAATCTACAAGTAACCCAACTTCAATTAGTCAAGCGGCTGCAGTTGAGGCTTTAAATGGAACACAAGACTTTATACAAGAGCGTTCTAATTCTTTTAAGGAAAGAAGAGATTTTGTAGTTAATAGTTTAAATGAAATAAATGGGCTTAGCTGTTTAAAACCTGAAGGGGCATTTTATGTTTTTCCAAGTTGCAAGAAATTATTAGGAAAAAAAACAAAACTTAAAACAGATAAAGATTTTGTTGAAAAACTTTTAGAAAAATCAGAAGTGGCTGTTGTACAAGGCTCAGCATTTGGGTTAGAGGGATATTTTAGAATTTCATATGCTACATCTATGGAAAATTTAAAAAAGGCAATGGAAAGAATTAAATCTTTTTGTGAGAGCTTAAATCAGTGAGATAAAAATTTTTCAGCTTCTAGCGCTGCCATACAGCCCATTCCTGCAGCAGTAACTGCTTGTCTAAAAGTTTTATCATGCACATCACCAGCAGCAAATACTCCTTTCTTATTTGTAAAAACTTGATTGTTTACTTGTAGATACCCTTCATTATCTAA
>NHIU01000003.1 GCA_002169755.1 Candidatus Pelagibacter sp. TMED197
ATGTATAGAGGTGATCACGCACATAAAAGATGTACTCAAATATTTTTTCCTATTAGTGGGAAAATAGAGCTTTTTTTAGAACAAAAAAAAAAGAAAAAAATTATTATTAGTTCGGGAAAAGCTGAAGCAATAGTTGTTCCAAAGATGGTCTGGTGTAGACTAAAATTTTTAAAAAAAAACTCAATTGTTGCAGTCATATGTGATAGGAAATATGAATTTGGAGACTATATTGAAAAATATAAAGTTTTTAAAAAAATAATTAACAATTATAAACCTAGTTTCTGATTTATTTATTTTCTTTCAAAAATTAAATCAGTGTATTTACAATTAATTTTTAATTTATTTTCTAAATTTGAATAATTTACTTCTGAGAAGGGATTTTTAGAAGTGTACATCAAATTATATCCTAGAGTTATAATTAATTTTTTAAAATATTCCTCTTCAAAAAAATAACAATAATTAATTTTTGGGAAAATATTTAATTGTTTGCATATTATAGTTTTAACTCCTAATCCATAAAAGGTATTTAATCCTGAAAAAAATACATATTTTGGTTTTAGTTCAAGTAATTTATTAATTATTTCATTGTAATTATTAACATATTGAATGACTGAACCAAAATAAATGAAATCAATTTTTATCTTTGATAGATTGTTAATATCTTTTAATACACTGAAATTTTTAAAATTTTTTTTTGACGCAAATTCTTCAACCACTTTATTAATATGCGGTTGATCATAGTAATAATAATTAATATTTTTATTAAATTTGTTTATATAATAATAATTATCTAAATATTGAGCTCCAAAGTCTAAAAAATTAAATTTTTCCTCATCTTTAAAAATGAGTTTTAAAATTAATGCTAAATTTCTATATTCATTTATTGGTAGACTATTTTCATTTTTAATATTATCAATATTTTTTATTAATTCATCAATACTAACTTCAAGAGAGTAATTTAAATTGGGCAAATTTTTTAAATCAGTCTCAATAAAAAATATTTTATTTTTTTTTATAATTCTTCGAATTAATTTTTTAGGAATAAATCGATTTTTTTCAAAATTTAAAACTTGATTAAGAATTATATTTGGTATCTTCATTTTATTAATATATATATATCAATTAAATAAAATATAATTTAATAACTTTTATGCAAAATTTTGACTTTTCATTAATTCTTACATGTTCAATAAATCCAAAAAATATGCCTGATTTGGTAAGAAGTGATAAAGATTTAAGACTTTCAGATTACAAAAAATCATTTCAATTCTGGGTAAATCATGAACAAATTAAAAAGATTATCATGATAGAAAATACAGGTTATGACTTAGAGTATTTTAGAAAAATTGCCTCGAAATTTACTAATAAAGAAACAGAAATTATTTCTTCAAATTCTAATGAAACTTTTGATAAAAAACTTGGCAAAGGCTATGGACAATACTTGTGTTTAAAGGAAATTTTTGAAAAATCTCTGATAGTAAAAAATACTAATTTTTTCATAGACATAACAGGACGCCACATTGTAAAAAATTTTAAAAAATTACTTAATGAAATTATAATCGAAAAGCCAGATATATATCTTAACTTGACCGATAATCTTAAGTTTGCAGATACAAATATATATGGAGGAACAAAAACTTTTTTTGAAAAATACGTTATTCCAGAAACACAGAAAACTGATGATCACAAGAATAACATATTTGAAAAGTGTGTTGCTAAAGCAACATTAAAGGCATTAGCAAATGGCTTGGTGCTCAGTAGCATACCAACTTACGCTGAAATAGAAGGATATATAGGTACCAATGGAAAAAAATATAAGCAAAATTTATTTAAGAAAATGAAATTATCACTTTACAAAAAGTGCAAAAACTATTTTTTTAATCATAAGAAATATTAAAATATGAATATATTGATAACTGGATGTTGCGGACATATTGGCTCATATGTTGCTGAAAATATTTATAAGATTAAAAAAGTTAAAAAAACTTATTTAGTAGATAATCTCAAATCTAATAGATTATCATCTCTATTTAACTCTAAAAAAAAAAATAATTTAAGTTTCTTTCTTTTAGATTTAAATAATAAAAAAAGTCTTAATAAATTTAAAAATATTGACGTAATAATACATTGTGCATCAATGACCAATGCAGAAAAAAGCTTTGGTAAAAAAAAAGAAATGTTTGAAAATAATCTAAATTGTTTCTATACAGTCTTAAATTATTGTAAAAAAAATAAAACTAAATTAATACATTTGTCCTCGACAAGTATTTATGGAAAACAAGCAGACTTAGTTGATGAAAATTGTGAAAATAAATACTTAAAACCACAATCTCCCTATGCAAAAATTAAACTTATTGAAGAAAAAATTTTAAAAAAAAATAATTTGAAAATAAAATATAATACTTTTAGATTTGGAACAATAGCTGGTGTCTCCTCAGGAATTAGATTTCATACTGCCGTAAATAAATTTTGTTTCAATGCTTCTATTAACCAACCTATAGAAGTTTATAAAACTGCTTTTAATCAGTATAGGCCTTATTTATCCTTGTCAGACGCATTTAATGTTTTCAAGTTTTGTATAGAAAAAAATTTTTTTGGTAATGACATCTATAACGTGTTAACAGATAATTGCACTGTCAAACAAATAATTGAAAAAATAAAAAAATTTAAAAAAAATATAAAAGTTAAGTTGGTAAATAATGCAATTATGAATCAATTGTCCTACCATGTGGATGGAAACAAACTAAAAAAAAGTGGACTAAAATTAAATGGAAATTTAAATAAAGATATTAAGGATACACTCAAACTCTTATCTAATATCAAGTGAAAAATAATTATTCAAAATCAAATATAAATTCATTTATGACCTTTGGTAAGATGCCAATTGCAAATGGTTTTATAAAACCAAATGATTTTGATAAAGAATTTTTTTTCGAAATGAAAGTTGGCTTTGATGAAAAATTATCTCTATTTCAACTTTTAGAACATCCAAAACCAGAAATGATGTTTAATGAAAATTACCCTTTTTTTACTCAAAGTTCAAAGTTTATGATTAAACACTTCGAAGATTATGCTAAATGGGTCAAAGAAAGATTTTTTAATAAAACAAAAAGAATTATTGAAATTGGTTCAAATGATGGAACTTTTTTGCAAAACTTTACCAAAGATAGTTTGGAAGTTTATGGATTCGAACCCTCAAAAAATGTTTCGGATATCGCGAAGACCAAAGGAATTAACTCAATAAATGAATTTTTTAACAGTGAAACTATTATGCAAATAGATAATTATAAAAATAATATTGATATTATTACTGCTGCTAATGTAATTTGTCATATTCCAAATATTGAAGAGCTTTTTAAAACTATAGAACAATGTCTCAGTAAAAAAGGTGTGTTTGTTTTTGAAGAACCTTATCTTGGATCAATGATGAAAAAAGTTTCTTACGATCAAATTTATGATGAACATATTTATATTTTTTCTGTTTCTGCAATAGATAAAATTTCAAAAAATTATGGATTAAGACTCATAGACGTTTTAGAGCAATCTACTCATGGAGGATCAATGAGATATGTTTTGGGAAGGGATGGTGAACATACAATTAACAAATCAGTGGACTTAAAACTAAAAGAAGAAAAAAAAATTAATCTAGATAATATTGAGTCATGTATAGAATTTAAAAAAAATTGTGAAACTTCAAAAAAAAATTTAAGATCTAAAATTTTGAGTTTAAAAAATAATGATAAAAAAATCTGTGGATACGCAGCGACATCTAAAAGTACAACTATTTTAAACTATTGTAATTTAGGATCAGATTTAATTGATTATATTTGTGATACAACCCCTGAAAAAATTGGCAAATTTTCTCCAGGAAAACACATTCCAATTAAAGATATGAATTATTTCTATGAAAATCCACCAGATGTAGCCTTTTTATTTGCATGGAATCATAAAAATGAAATTTTTGAAAAGGAAAAATCATTTTCAAAAAAAGGCGAATGGATCGCACATGTGGATCTAAAATAAAATGAAAAACTTTTGGACATACAAAAAAGAGTATCAAAAATATAGAAAAAAATTAATTACTAACATTGATAAAACAATATCAAAAGGTAGCATTTTTTTTGGTAATGAACTTAAAAACTTTGAAAAGAATTTTTTGAAATCTAATAAGTCAAGGTACGGGGTTGCTGTTGGTAGTGGAACAGATGCACTACTAATATCTTTAATGGCTTTAAATATAAAAAAAGGTGATGAAATAATAACTGCAGCTAATACAGCAATACCAACTATATCCGCAATTATTAATGCAGGAGCTATACCTAAACTAGTAGATATAAATGAAGATTATTTAATTGATACAAAAAAGATACAAAAGGAAATAAACTACAAAACAAAAGTCATTATACCAGTACATCTTTATGGGCAGTCATGTCAGATGGATGAACTAATTAAGATAGCAAAAAAAAATAAACTAAAAATAGTTGAAGATTGTTCGCAAGCTCAAGGAGCACAATTTAAAAAAAAATACTTAGGCAATCTCGGTGACTTAGGTTGTTTTTCCTTCTATCCAACAAAAATTTTAGGTGCGTATGGTGACGGTGGGTTTATTACAACAAATAATTTAGAACTTTATAAAAAAATAAAGAGATTAAGGTTTTATGGTATTGAAACTTTAGACAAAAAAAATAAATTTTTTAATGAATACTATTCTAACATTAATGGTGTCAATTCTAGACTTGATGAAATACAGGCCACCATATTAAATTTTAAAATAAAAAAATTAAAATATTTTATATCTAAACGAAGAAATTTAGCTCTAATGTATAAAAAACTCTTAAAAAACTCAGGACTTGTGTTACCAAGAGAAGTTAAAAATAATTTTCATGTTTATCACCTTTTCACTGTTTATCATAAAAAAGCGCGCTTAATAATTGAAAAATTAAGAAAAAATAATATTGCGACTAGAGTAATATATCCTTATCCAATCCAAAAAATGAAAGCCTATTCAAACTTAAAATTATCTAAAGGTAAGCTTTATAATTCAGAAATTAAATCTAAAGGAATTTTTTGTTTACCTTTATACCCTGATCTCGAATATAAGGATATTCAAATTATTTGTAACAAATTGAAAAAAATTTTATCTGAAATTAATTAATATTATTTAGTTTCATCAAAAAAAAACCATGGCCATGATAAAACTCTATAATTTTTGTTAAAATAATAAGACAAATACCTCTCAGCTAGATATGCGTACAATCTTTGAGTATCATACCCTGAGAGATTTTTAAAACCAAATACTGTTTCACACTTTTCAAGCCACTTGAATAATTTCGAAAACCATTCATTAATTATTTTAGGTTTGGATATAAACATTATATGAGGATTAAAACTTGTATTGTAATTTACAAATTTTCTAAAATCTTTTTTATCATCATCTTCTAATAGATCTATGGCTTTATCTAAATTTCCATAACCGTGATGCATATCAAAGTGAAATTTAATTGACTGTTTATTTTCATCAAAAAATATACTTGGTTTCTTAACTAGTGATTTGAAACCTCTTTTTATCATCTTAATTTTTTTTGCATTATTAATATTTATTGGGTCACAAAGTATTACTTCAAAATTCTCCCATTCCTCTGATGGCTCCATGATGATACTTTGCTTAACGCTAGTAGTATCATAAATTTTTTTTACATTAGTCCTATTTTTAGACCAGAATCTTCTTTTTTGACAAAAACCTACCCAATTTTTTGAATTTAAGTCTAACAAATTTTTCCAATACCAGTAATGAAAAGTAAGTTCAGAATAATATTTTTCTTTAGAAAAAATATTCATCTTATTATTTGAATTAATATAGTTTTTTGGACACTGATCTAAACCAACCCAAGATAAATTGTAATTACAATCTTCCAAAAAGTTTAGTCTTTTGTTGGTAACACAATACATTTCTAATTTAGTCATAAAAAGTATTAAATAATTATTTTATTATTTTTTTTAGTTTTCTTGTATTTAGTGATGAGTTAAATGGCATTCCGATATTAGCATTTTTTTTCAAGAAGGCTTTTCTTACACTTTTATTATCTTTTCGAGCAAAATCATAAATATATTCGGGCTTGCCACCGACATTTATTATCCCTTTTTTATCCAAAATTTTAAATAATATCTTTGCTACCTCTTCATGATACATAAAACTAGATTTGACATTTGCAAATGCCTCTTTATGTAAAAAAGGTTTCTCTGTCATACACACTCTTACGATCAAAGAATTTTTATAAAGTTGAACAGAACATTCACCGCCCAACTTTGACCACGCGTAATTATTTACTGGATGTAAGTGATCACTTTCAGAATAATTACCTTTAATTCCTGGGTAAACATAATTAGTGGAAAAATATATTAGTTTAACACCAAGCTCAGAACACACTTTAGTTACATTCGCAGTGCCAATAATATTCAATTCAATACTTTTTTTAATATCTTTCTCGTGAATCGACATTGGCCTCGACAAACCTGCTAGATGAATAACAGTATCAGCTTTTGTTTTTTCTAAATATTTTTTTAAAGTGTTTAATTTTAAGATATTGAATATTTTTTTTTGAGGAAAAAAAATACTATGTTTGGTCTTAACACTTTTTAAACAATTTCCAAATCTTCCTGACCCACCAGTAACAACAATTTTTTTCTTCATGATCAATTATTTAAAATGACTTAAGCTTTTGCCTTTTTTATCCTTTATTGATAAAATTGGTTTTTTTATAGGCCACTTAATACCCACATCTTTATCATTCCAACTAAGGGTAGTTTCACTTTTTTTATGTCTATATTGTGAACACTTATAATTTACAGTACATTCTTTTGACAGGCAGAGAAAACCATGTGCAAAACCTTTTGGTATGTAAAATGAAAATTCTGAATTTTGAGAAATAATTATCGAAAAATACTTACCAAAAGTTTTAGAATTTTTTCGTAAGTCAACAGCAACATCTAAAATTTTACCCTGAGTAACTGTGATTATTTTAGCTTGATATTTTTTTGTCTGTATGTGGAGACCTCTTAAAACATTTTTTTTTGAATTCGACATTACATCAAATAAAAATGAATCTTTAAATAGTCTATTTTTATAAATCTCTCTTAGAAAACCTCTTTTATCTCTATAAATTTTTGACTTAATTATCTTTAAGCCTTCAATTTTTACATTTTCTAATTTCATATGATCTAATAATATTTATACTAAAGATTAATTTTAATAAACAAATTTAAATTTATTACCATGTTCAAATTACTAAAAAAGATTTGTGGTTTAATGGGTTTTAAACTTGTAGATAAAAATTTGATTAAAAACGACAGATTAATTTCAAAATTTACCTACCATAAAATAAATACTTTGATTGATAAGCTTTTTTCAAATGGTCTAATAAATTCAGTAATTCAAATTGGTGCTAATGATGGAAAAAGATTCGATGTCTTGAATACGTTTATCAAGAAATATTCTCCTAAGGCAATTTTGGTAGAACCAATAAAGGAAAATTATGAAGATCTAAAATTAAATTATAAAGATCAAAATAATATTTTTTTTGAAAATTCTGCAATTTCTGTGAATAACGAAATTAATTTTTTATTTAAAGTTGATGAACAAAAATTTAAATTTTATGATGAACACATTAAAGGTATTACATCTTTTGATAAATATCATTTATTAAAACATGGCGTTTTAAATTCGCACATTAAAAAAGAAAATGTAAACTCTATTTCTTTCAAAAAACTCATTGAGAAATATTCTGTTAATTATCTTGATTTACTTATGGTTGATGCTGAAGGATATGACGGAGACATAATCATAGATTTCCTCTCAAATATTTCACTTAGACCTTTAATCATTTTTGAATATTTACATATCAAAAATAAAAAATTAGAAAAATTAATTAAGATTTTGATTTCAAAAAATTTTATTTTTTATAAATTAGAAGAAAATATAATTTGTTTTCCTAAAGAAAATGAAAAATTTAAAAATTTGGTTTAATTTATAATCCACTTTTTTAACTGTAATTTATTTTTCAAGATATAACTTGGAAATTTATTATCTAAAGAAATAGGTTTAAAATTTTCACTTCTACCAATAATATCTGATCCATTATTTATTCTTTTTTTTATCTCATCTAAATTAAGATATTTTTCATCTATACTCTCTTTAAAAACATACGGATCATTCGTTTCACATAAGTTTTTATATTTGTATAAAAGCTGTTCAGGGCTTTTAAGATTACAAAAATGCCATCCGCCTTCTTCTATAATGTTATTAAGTCTTAATTTATCTAATCTCCAAAATGGTCTTTTTTTAAATTTTAAATTTCTCAACCATTGTGGGGACTTTAAAAATTTTTTAACACAAATTCTTGAACCATTCCAATATGGGCTTTTTTTAGCTTGAAGATTAAATTTATAATAATATTGATTTTGTCTAAAAACTGCGAATTGTTTTTTAATATCGAATTTTAAAATCAATTTAG
>NHIU01000004.1 GCA_002169755.1 Candidatus Pelagibacter sp. TMED197
CCTGGTGATAAGTATTGGGGAGCTTCCACTGAAAGATCTAACAAATATTTTAATATTGGAGATTTTCTTGTACGACCAATTGTTATTCACTCGATCGCAGTAGTTAAAAAAGCTGCTGCAATTGTAAACGCCAAGAATGGTGATCTTGATAATAAGTTAAGCAAATATATTATCAAGGCTGCAGAAGAAGTTATCAAAGGAAAGCTCGATAATCATTTTCCACTTAAGGTTTGGCAAACAGGCTCAGGTACTCAAACAAATATGAATGTAAATGAGGTCATTTCAAATAGAGCGATTGAAATGATGGGTGGAAAAATTGGATCAAAAAAACCTGTACATCCAAATGACCATGTAAATAAATCACAATCAACAAATGATGTATTTCCTACGGCAATGCATATAGCCATTGCCATTAAATCAACAAAAAAACTTTTACCCTCTTTAAAATTGTTAGAAAAAGAATTGTTAAGAAAATCTAAAGAATTTAATAAAATAGTAAAAGTAGGAAGAACTCATTTACAAGATGCAACTCCTTTAACATTGGGCCAAGAATTTTCTGGTTATTACTCTCAATTAAATAAATGTATTTTAAGAATAGAAAATGCTCTTCAAGAAATTCATTATTTAGCTCAAGGTGGCACTGCGGTTGGAACAGGATTGAATACCAGAAAAAATTTTGATAAAAAAATTGTCAAAGAAATAAGTAAAATAACTAAATTGCCATTTAAATCTGCGCCGAATAAATTTTCAGCCCTTGCAGCTCATGATGAAATAGTAAATTTTTCAGGAACGTTAAATACTACAGCAGTTTGCTTAATGAAGATCGCGAATGATATAAGATTTTTAGGTTCTGGTCCTAGAGCTGGTTATGGTGAACTAATTTTACCTTCTAATGAACCAGGTTCTTCTATAATGCCAGGTAAAGTAAATCCTACTCAGTCTGAAGCAGTAACAATGGTCTGTGTAAAAGTTATAGGAAATCATAATGGTATTACAATGGCTGGTTCGCATGGTCATTTTGAATTAAATGTTTTTAAACCATTGATCATTCATAATATATTGCAATCAATTGAGATAATGAGTGACTCTGCAAAAACTTTTGCTCTTTATTGTGTAAAAGGAATTAAAGCAGACAAAAAAAGAATAAAATATCTTTTAGATAATTCTCTAATGCTTGTAACTGCTTTAGCACCAAAAATAGGTTATGATAAAGCTGCAAATATAGCAAAATCAGCACACAAAAATCATACAACGCTTAAAGAGGAAGTATTAAAAACTGGCTTAATAGATGAAAATGATTATGAAAAAATAATGAGTCCTATTAAAATGACTAGACCGAAATAAATTAGGTAATCTCCAATAAAAAGTTTTTAATTTTATCTTTATCAAGTATTCCAAAAAAACCATCATCAAATAAAATTTCCTCAATTTTTATTTTAAAGTATTCCAAGTCATCCTCATTTGAATAAATCTTATTATCAATTTCGATCATTTTAAAATTTATCTTATTTTTTATTATATTAAGTGAACCTTCAGAAATAAGATTTAAGGTTTCATGTTCAATTTTTTTGTTTATATGAAATTTTTTAAATAGTTTTTTCTTATTTTCTATCCCTAATTTACAAGAAAAATTTAAACGAGGATATTGATCTATAATTACACTATCCCCTGAACATTCTATTTCACCTCCCGTGATTATAAACTTATTAGAAAAAAAAAGTCTTCCGTAAATCAAGTCTAAATCAAAATAATAATTATCAATTACCCCTTTAAACAAATTTTTATTTTTATAATTTATATTTATTTTGCTATTAAGTTTTTTAAGAATTTCACGGTAAGAATATATCTTTTCTAAATTAAATTTTATGATCAAATCTTGATCAAAATCAATTATATTTATTACTGAACTGGAGTTGAAAAAAGGACTGTAGGCAATATTACTGTCTAAAGATATCAATAGATCTTGATTTCTAAAATTAGAGTTACTTATAATTAATTTGTCATCATTAAGACTAAAATCAAATTTCAGAAGACTATTTAAAATTTTAATTTTCGATGTTCCATTGATTAAACTTAAATTTTCTCCATTAAATTTTATGTTAGCTTCTATCCCTGTGTTTAATAGTTTAAAATTAAAAAATTGATTATCTTCAAAAGAAGCTTTAAAAGTTTTCCCAAATATTTTTCCGTTTAAATGATCTTTTTTAAATCCATAATTATAAAAGTTAGTATTTTGAATTTTTAAAAGTAATACTTTTCTGCTGGTAAGGGTTAAGTCTAAATTTTTAATTGCTATTTCTTTTTTTATTTTTTTAACATAATTAATTAATTCGTTTATTTTTTTTATGTCCAACAACATTTCGCTAGTTTCTAATGTAGTTCTTTTGGGGTAAAAGTTGTCATAATTATACAAATTTCTTAGATTTAAAAAAATATTAATTTTTGCAATTTTAAGGTCGATTACTCTATCTGCGATTTTTGAGTTAACGTTTTTAATTAATAAATTTGGTATTGGAAAAATTCTGTATTCTATTTCACTATATTCAATTATTTCTAAATCATAATTTTCGATTAAATAATTTATAATAATTTCATCTTTTTTTTTATAATCAAAAAATTTAGGTATTAATAAAAATGAAATTGTAGAAATTAAAAAAATTACAAATATATACCTCAAAAAGAAAAATAATTTGAAAAAATTAAGATACTTGTTGTGTATACTTTTATAAATTTTATTAATCATTTTTTTATTTTTGTAAGTAGTATATAAATGAAATTTCTCTAATATGAACAATATAGATAAATTAATAGAAAACTTAAACAAAGAGCAAAAAGACGCTGTGCTCAATACCGAAGGACCAAATCTTATAGTGGCCGGAGCTGGATCTGGAAAAACGAAAGTATTAACTACCAGACTTATACATATTATTAATCAAAAAAAAGCATGGGCTAACCAAATTCTATGTGTAACTTTTACAAATAAAGCTGCTAAAGAAATGCAAAATAGAGTCATGAGCCACATAAAAGGTAGCTCTAATGCAATTCCTTGGTTAGGTACTTTTCATTCAATTAGTGTAAAATTTTTAAGAAGACACGCTGAAGCGTTGGGTTATAAAAGTAATTTTACAATTTTAGATACAGATGATCAAAAAAAACTTATTAGAAATATTGTTAAAGGACAAGATCTAGATGCTAAAAAATTTTCTCCTCAACTTATTTTATATCATATAGATCAATGGAAAAATAAAGGTCTTTTTCCTAAAGATGTAAAAATTGAAAAGACCGGCTTTATAATTAAATCAATTCACAAAGTATATGAAATTTATCAGAAAAAAACTAAAGATTTAAATGCTTTAGATTTTGGTGATTTAATTCTTTTTTGTGTAAAACTTTTTTCTGAACATCCGGATATAAGGGAAATTTATCAAAGAAATTTTAAATATATTCTTGTTGACGAATTTCAAGACACAAACTTTATTCAAAACAAATGGCTTAATCTTTTGGTAAATGAAAAAGAAAATATCTGCTGTGTTGGAGATGATGATCAATCTATTTATAGCTGGAGAGGAGCTGAAATAAAAAACTTTTTAACTTTTGATAAAATTTACGAGAATTGTAAAGTCTTTAAGTTAGAGCAAAATTATAGATCTACCAAAAATATATTGGCAACTGCATCTCATTTAATTGCTAATAATTCTAATAGAGTTGGAAAAAAGTTATGGTCATCTGCTAGTGAAGGTGAGCTTGTAAAATTAAATTGCTATAAGACAGGGAAAGAAGAAGCTCAGGGAATAAGCGATATTATAGAACATAAATTAAAAAAAAATTACTCCCTTAACAACGTGTCAATCTTAGTTAGAGCTATTTATCAAACAAGAGAGTTTGAAGAAAGGTTTTTACAAGTTGGCTTAGGTTATAGAGTTTTAGGAGGGATTAAATTTTATGAACGAGCAGAAATAAAAGATGCAGTATCGTATCTTAGAATTATTCATCAAAAATTTGATGATTTAGCTTTAGAAAGAGTAATTGGATCGCCAAAAAGAGGAATAGGTGAAAGCACTTTGAATAAGATTTATTTATTCGGTAATCAAAATAAACTTTGCTTAGAAGATGCTATAATTAAGATTTTAGAAAAAGACGATTTTAAACCTAAAATCAAAAAAGTTTTAAATGAATTAATTAATATGATTTTTAAATGGAGGCAAGACTATAAGAAAATGAAACACTATGATTTGTTAAAGTTGGTTCTCGATGAGTCTGGTTACTCAGCAATGTTAAAAAATAAAAAAGATCTAGAGAATGAAAATAGATTAGAAAATCTAAAGGAGTTATTAAGAGCTATGCAAGATTATGATAACTTACAAAGTTTCCTAGAGCATGTCGCCTTAGCGACTTCAGTTGACCAAGAATGGGAAGGAGCAAAAATAAATTTGATGACAATGCATGGTGCTAAAGGATTAGAGTTTGATGTTGTTTTTTTACCTGGATGGGAAGAAGGACTTTTTCCCCATCAAAAATCACTTGAAGAGAAGGGAGATTTTGCTTTAGAGGAAGAGAGAAGACTAGCGTATGTAGGGATAACTCGGGCAAAAAAAGAGGCCTACTTATCGTTTGCAATGAAAAGAGCTTATCACGGAGACTGGATGGATGCTCTACCGTCAAGATTTATAAATGAAATACCAGAGGAGAATGTAGAAAAAAATGAAATAAATATTAATAGAGACGTAGAAGAATTTGATTTTAATCAAGATAGTTCAATAGAATTTGATGACGAATATAGAAGTCCAGGTTGGGACAGATACAAAAAAAATAAATTATTAAAATGGAAAAAATAAATAGATTAAAAAAACTGTTAATTCAACACGGCCTAGATGGATATATTATTCCAAAAAATGATGAATTTTTCGGAGAATATATTGAGGAAAATAGAGATAAATTAAAATACATAAGTAAATTTTCTGGTTCTTATGGTTTGGCTTTAATCTTAAAAAATAAAAATTATTTATTCGTAGATGGCAGATACTCCTTGCAAGCAAAAATGCAAAGTGGAAAATTTTTTAAGATAGCCGTAATGCCTTATAAGATCCCATCAAATATACTAGGTAAAAGAAAATTAAGAATTGGTTATGACCCTAAATTACATACTACAAATAATTTACAAATTTTTTTTAAAAAGACAGAATGTAAATTATTTCCAGTGCAACAAAATTTGATAGATAAAATTTGGGATAAAAAAGATAAATCTGTTGTAAAAAAGTTTTATGTTTTGCCTAAAAATGCAGTTGATCAAAATTACAATTATAAAATTAATAAATTGATTAACATATTAAAAAGTAAAAAAATTGATTTACAATTTATTACTGCAAGTGAAAATATCGCTTGGTTACTAAATATAAGAGGACAAGATTCCAATTTCAGTCCCATACCTAATTCTTACTTGACCCTAGGTATAGATAAAAAAATCTATTTATTCTGTAATTTAAAAAAAGTTGACAAAATTTTTATAAAAAAGTTACGAAATATAAAAATTGTAAATATTAAAGATACAAGCTTGTTTCTTTCTAAAGTAAAAAATAAAAGAATTCTGATAGACTCATCTTCGTGTTCAATTCATTTTGAAAGAATATTAATCAGAAACAATAAGCTAGTTCAATTTTTAGATCCTATTTATTCTTTAAAATCTGTTAAAACAAATAAAGAGATAAAAAATATTATTAAATCTCACATACATGATGGGGTTGCTCTTACAAAATTTCTTATATGGTTAAAAAAGAATTATATAAAACGTAGTATTAATGAAATAAGTGCTCAAAAAAGATTGTTAAAATTTAGAAAAGAAAACAAAGATTTTAAATTTTCAAGTTTTCCATCAATCTCTGCTAGTGGGCCTAATGGTGCTATTATTCATTACAGAGCTACAAAAAAAACTAATAGAAAATTGAAAAGAGGAGATATTTATTTAATTGACTCCGGGGGGCAGTATAACTTTGGAACAACGGATGTTACACGAACAATATCGTTAGGAAATAAAGATCTAAAAATAAAAAATATTTTTACCAGAGTTTTGAAAGGACATATTGCTGTAGCTTCTTTTAAGTTAAGAAATAACACAAGAGGGGCACAAATAGATAGATTAGCAAGAAAATTTTTAAGAAATATTAAGTTAGATTATGCACACGGTACTGGACATGGAGTGGGATATTTTTTAAATGTTCATGAGGGACCTCAAGCGTTAACTAAAAAAAACTCAGAAAAACTTAGAGAAGGAATGATACTATCAAATGAACCTGGATATTATAAAAATGGTAAATTTGGTATTAGAATAGAAAATTTAGTTAGAATTAAAAAATTTAGAAATATTAAAATTTTTGATAATTTGACTATGGCTCCTATAGATAAAAGTTTGATTAATAAAGATATTTTAAAAAAAGATGAGATTAATTGGCTTAACAAATATCATAAAAAAGTTTTTATGAATTTAAAAAAGTTTATGAATAAAATTGAATTCGAAGAATTAAAAAGATCTTGTTCAAAGATTTAATATTTTATACCAATCTTTTTCTTCCATTATTTTTATATTTAATTTTTTGGCATTTTCTATTTTTCGTTTTATAGGTTTAGAATTACCTATAACTAGAATATCAAGTTTTTTCGAAACGCTCCCTAGAACTTTCCCTCCGTTGTTTTCTACAAGAGATTTAGCCTCTGATCGACTCATTTTATCAAATCCGCCCGTAAACATAATTGTTTTATTTGAAAATTTTCCTTTTATATTTTGAATTTTTAATTCTTCGATTGAAAGTTTATCAATTAAACTATTCAAAATTTGTTTATTTTTATCGTTGTTGAAAAAACTATTTATAGAGTTGATTTGAGTGCTTCCAATTCCATCAAGCTCGAATAAACTTTTAAGAATTTTTCCTCGTTTTTTTTCTAAAAACAATTCATTAAATTTTTGGATTGATTTAAAAAATTTTGCTAAAATTTTTGCGTTTTCTTGACCAATATGGCGGATACCTATTGAATAAATAAATTTATCTAACTTTATATTTTTAGATTTATCTATGGCTTTTTTTAAATTGTTGATAGAAATTTCTCCCCAGCCCTCTAAATTTTTTATTTTGTTATAATTTATGGAAAAAATATCAGATGGTTTTCTAACTAATTTTAAATCCCAAAATTGATCAATGACTTTTTTTCCAAAACCATCAATATTAAATGCATCTTTTGAGACGATATGTTTCAATTTTTCCCTTGCTATAAAATCACATTCATATCCCTTTAGACATCTTCTGACTGCATCCATTTTTTTTGTAGACTTGCTCACCTCTTTTACAGAAATAGATCCACAAAGACATCGCTTAGGGAAAAAATATTTTTTACTTTCCTTGCTTCGTTTTGATTTATCTGTAGAAATTACTTGAGGAATAACATCGCCTGCTCTTTGAATAGTAACAGTGTCACCTATTCTAATGTCTTTCCTATTAATCTCTTCTTCATTATGCAAAGTTGCATTTGATACCACTACCCCTCCTACAGTTACTGGTTCAACTTTAGCTACTGGGGTTATTGCTCCAGTTCTTCCTACCTGGATAATTATATCTTTAATTTGAGTGATAGCTTTTTCAGCTGAAAATTTGTAAGCAATTGCCCATCTGGGTGAATTAGAGGTATTACCTAATCTTTTTTGTAAATTTAGATTGTTCACTTTAAAAACCAATCCATCTATGTCGTAGTCTAATGATGATCTTTTTGACTCAATTAAAAAATGTTGATGTTCTATTTCATCTAAATTATTTACAGCTTTGCTTAGTGGATTTACAACAAAACCAAATTTATTTATTTTCTCCAAAAATTCTAAGTGAGAATTAAAAACCATTGGTTCTATAGCTCCAAATCCATAGGCAAAATATTTTAGTGGAATTTTAGATGTCTCAGTCGGATTTTTTTGCCTAAGAGATCCACCAGCAGCGTTTCTTGGATTAGCAAATTTACCTTTTAAATTCTCAAAATTTTTTTTTCCTATGTATACTTCAATACGAATTTCCAGCAGGTCAGGGGCATTTTTTATCTCTCTTGGTAACTCTTTTATAGTTTTTAAATTTTCTAAAATATCTTCTCCAGTCACTCCATCACCCCTTGAAAGACCTTTTGTTAATAATCCTTTTTCATAAATTAAAGTTGCTGATATTCCATCTATCTTAGGTTCTGACATAAGTTCAATATTTTTGTTTTTAGTATTAAGGAAATTATTAACTTTGCTTAGAAAATCTTTCATATCATTTTTGTTGAAAGCATTAGATAGGGAGAGCATTGGTTTTAAATGTTTAATCTTTTTAAACTTATTAGAAGGAGGAAAACCAACTAAACCACTACGTAAATTTAAATCTTTTAAAAATAGATTTTTGTTTTCTAAATCAATAATTGTCTTTTTAAGATCATCGTACTCCTTATCTGAAATGATCGGTTTGTCTTTTGAGAAGTAAAATTTATTATGTTTTTTTAAAAGATCGATTTTCTGTTTATAGGTACTTATAATTTCTAATTTTTTACTCATCAAATTATCTTATTTTTTTTAAAATCTTTTTAAAAAAATTTTCATCTTTTTTAGATGGTGTTTTTTTAGCAATTTTATAGTCTTTATTTAAAATTTTATATGACTGTTCAAACCATTCACTTGAATTGTAGTTATAACCTAAAATTTTAGCATATTTTCTAGCTTCTTCTTCTAATCCTAAATAATAATTTATTTCAACAAGTCGATGTAGTGCCTCTTCAATAAATACTGTTTTATCAAAATCTTTGACAATTATTTTAAGTCTATTTAAAGCTGGTACCCATTTTTGAACTGAAATATAATATTTGGCAATGTAAAGCTCTTTAGCGGCTAATTGATTTTCTATAAGGTCACTTTTAAATTTAAGATCTAATGTATATTCCGAGTCTGGGTATTTATTAACAAAAAAATTAATTTTTTCCTTAGCATTTAATAATGGTTGTAAATCTTTTTTTTCATCAGAAATTTGTTCATAATAAATTAATGCGATTAAGTAATGTGCGTAAATTACATTTTTATCTGCAGAATATTTTTTTATAAATCTTTCCAAATTTTCTAGTGCTTCAGGATAAAAATTAATTCCATATAAAGAATAACTTGACATAATAGATGACTTTGCAGCAAACTCTATTACATTAAAATTCAATTCTGCCTCATTAAACTTTTTTGATGCGAAAAAATAATCTCCTTTTTCAAAAGACTCTAATGCTTCTTCATATAACTTATACGGGTCATCTGCACTTCTAGGCTCATATAATGCTTCTTTATCTCCACAAGAGTAAACACTAAAGCCCAAAAGAATTATAAAAATAAATTTTTGAAACATATCTGATTAATAACAAATTAAATCAGAATGGTAAATTTTAATGATATTAGGCGTTGACTGCTATTTTGTCTGGTTGGATAATAGGTGTTTCTTTAGGTATTTTAACATCTTCCATTTCGATTTCAGCAAAAGAGGATTTTGATTTTAAAAGTTTTCTCAAAAACATATTGGATAACTGGTGCCCGCCTTGATAACAACTTACTTTTCCCAAAATTCTATAGCCCGATAATAGAAAATCTCCAGCAAGATCTAAAATTTTATGATTAACAAACTCTTTTTTATTTCTTAATCCTCCTGCATTAATAATTTTTTTGTCATCCACTACTAATGCGTTATCAAGAGAGCCTCCTTTGGCTAAACCAATTTTCTTTATTTTTTCAATATCTTCAAAAAGGCAAAAGGTTCTTGATGAAAAAACATCCTCTAAGTTATCCTTCATGAAATTAATTATATTTTTTTGTTTTCCAATAACGTTATTTGAATAATTGAGTTCAAATCCAACTTCAAAATTAAATTCATTCGGTTCAATAAGAATTTTTCTATCGTTATCTCTAAGTTCTAATTTATTCAAAACTTTCAAATATTTTCTTTTTTTACCTAATTGCTGAATTGAAACTTTGTTTAAAATTTCTACAAAGTTTTTAGACGAACCATCCATAATTGGGATTTCCTCATTATCAAGTTCAATTTCTACATTGTCTATACCAGTGATGTAAAATGCCGCCATCAAATGTTCAATTGTAGATACTTTTGCTCCTGATAAATTCTCTAAAGTAGTACAAAGTTTAGTCGATGATACGTTTTTGTAATTCGCTTCTATTATATTTTTTGCTTTTAAATCAATTCTTTTAAAAATAATACCTTGATCTTCTTTACCAGGTTTTAATGTTACCTTAGTAATTAAACCGGAATGTAATCCAATGCCCTCAAAGTGCACAGGTTTACTAATTGTTTGTTGGTAAATTTTTTGCATCAAGATTTTATACAGAATTATAGCTAAGTGATTAAAACAACAAATGTTTCCAAAAAATACATTCAACTAATCGAATATATACTTAAAAATCCTTGAAATTAGTGAATTTTTAGACTGAGAGACCGGTATAGCCTCTTTTGACCACCCATATGCAGATAATTTAGCAGTATTAGTAAAAATAGTATCATCTTGGGACTCATTAACAAAGTCGTGATTTACATTTCCATTCTTTAAAAAATAAATTCTAAATATTTCGTTAAAATTATCTAATATTAATTTTTCTTTAACAAACAAATAGATTTTTATACTTTTTTTCTTAAAAGAATAAGTATTAATGTTCTTATATAAAATTATATCTAAAATTTCTTCAATTCTTGCTTCTACAATATCAAAAATTAATTTTTTTTTTATTTTTCTGTATTGTTTATTTGTAAAACATTTTTTTTCTATAAATTCATCTTTATTTAAGACTTTTAATTTATATGGTTTATCAAACAAATAATTATTAATTGTATGATTATCTATAGAACATATTTTTTCAATATCTTTAAAAATTATATCAGTGCCAAACTCAAAACTTTCCGAGTATCTAAAAGAGGATTTATCAAAAAAAATAATCTTGGAATTATTCTTATCAAGTTTTATTTTAAAAAAAGTTTCGGTTTTATTTTGATGAATTAATCCAATTCCCTCACTAAAACTTTTTATAAATATTTTTTTTACTTCAAGATTATTTTTATTAAAAAGTAACTTTATATTTTTAAGATCATTTTTTTTGATAAGAAAAAATGTAAGTTCATGGCTATAAAAATCTCCAAATAATCCAATTGGAAGATTTTCAATATTTTTACCATCTAGTACACTTTTAGAATTAAAGATATGCAAGATAGTTTTTTGTTTTTCATTTTCACTTATTTTTAATTTTAAAGAATTAAGAATATAAGAAATATTTTCTTTTTTGACTTGAGAGCCGTTAAGTTTTTTAAATCCAGAAATATTTAAACAATTAAGTTCAAAGACATCTAAAATTATTATTACATCTTTAAAGACAAAATTTAGTTTTTTTTCTATTAGTTGAATATTTTTTTTTATTATGTTACTAGCATCATTAATATCCGTAAATTTATTAATATTTATTTCTTTATTGGTAGTTACAATTTTTTCAATAATTTTGAAATTTTGATCTTCGTCATGCTTACCCGCAACAAAAATATAATTAGTATCGTTGATTTCTATAAATAAATTTAAATCATTTAATTGCATATTTTAGTTTAAAATTAATTGATTTTTTATACGATAATCAAATATCTTATAATTATTGAAGTTGATATCATCTTTTGCGGCTATAAAATTTTTTAAACTGAAAAGATAATCTTCACTCGGTAATTTTATAAGCGTTCCATCGTACATTTTCAAATCCCATCTTTTAGACTCGAAAAAATAAAAAGATTTTATTTTTTTAATAGGAAATTTTATATTTTGTAAATCTTTGTATAAAGTAAAGAACATTTGTTTATCTCCAAAAACTGTTGGTAAATTATTATAAATTTCTATATCTCTAAAATTTATGATATCTCCTTTATCAGAGATATAAAACTTTTTCTTTTTTAAATATAAAATTGCTATTGGTTTTTTTTCATTAATTATTAAATTCAGTTTATTAGGGTAAATCTTTTTGATAGTAAAACTTTCTATAAAATCAATGCTGCTTAATTTTTTTTCAATATCTTTTACATTTAAAAAAAATAGATTTTTTGAGTATAGAAAATGAATTTCTTTCTCAATTTCCTCTTTATCTAATACTAAGTTATTTTCGATCTTAATTGTTTCAATTCGATTTTCTAACTTTGGGGTAAAGTTTGAATTAGGTTTATAAGTAGTTAAAGTAATAAAAAGCACTGTTAGCCAAAAAAATGATTTTTTCATTTATTTAAACTGGCATTAAGAAGTATTTTTTCAACTAAATTTTCAAATGTAATGCCTCTATATTTAGCAATTTCTGGAACCAAAGATAAACTTGTCATCCCTGGTTGTGTATTTGTCTCTAAAAGAAAAAATTGGCTTTTGTAGAATTTAAAATCTGATCTAGTAACCCCTTCGCATCCTAAAACCTTGTGAGCTTTTTTTGCAATTTTAAGAATTTTTTCATAATCATTTTTTTTTAAGTTTGCAGGCATAATGTGTTTAGTGTTAGCTGCCTTTGAATATTTTGCTTTATAATCATAAAATTTTCTTCTAGGTTTCAATTCAATTGCGCCTAAAGGAACTCCGTTAATTACTGCTACTTGCACTTCTTGACCTCCTATAAATGGTTCAAAAATTAATTTAGAATAGTTGTTAAAAAGACGATTAGAAGATTTGTTGAGATCTTTTATATCCTTACATATTTTAACTCCGATACTAGATCCTTCATTTGGTGGCTTTACAACAATCGGAAACTTTATTTTTTTATTTCTTATACATTTACTTAACTCCATATTGCTGTATTTTTCTTTATCAAAAATAAAATATTTGGGTGTTTTAATCTTATTTTTTTTAAATATTTCTTTTGAAATAATCTTATTCATTGCGTTATAAGAACTTAGTACACCTGAGTGTGTGTATGGAATTCTTAAATATTCAAAATAACTTTGAGCCACTCCATCTTCTCCGTCTTTGCCATGTAAAGCATTAAAAATTAAATCTGTTTTATTTCTATCAATTAAATTAAGTGATTTTTTTTTTGGATCAAATGACGAAACCTTATAGCCTTTATTTTTTAAAGCTTTAATGACAGCTCTTCCACTGTCAAGACTAACCGCTCTTTCTCCAGATGTACCCCCAAGTACAACTAAAACTCTTTTTTTATTCATCACCAATAATTTTAATCTCTAATTGAAGATCGACTCCTGTTTTAACTTTCACTTGTTCTTTAACTTTATTAATTAATTTTTCTATATCCGAAGTTTTTGCTTTTCCGTTATTTAAAAAAAAATTACAATGTTTTTCTGAAATTTTAGCATCGCCTACATTTAATTTATCACTACCTGACTCTTTAATTAGCTCCCAAGCTTTTTTATTGTTATGATTTTTAAAGGTGCTTCCTCCAGTTTTGATTTGACTAGGTTGAGATTTTTTTTTTTGGTCAATAAGTTGATTTTGTTTTTTTTCTATAAGTTGTTTGGATGAAATAATACCTTTAAGTTTTGCTGATAAAATTATAAAATTTTTAGATAAATTTGTTCCTCTGTAATAGAATTTAATTTCATCTTTTTGTATTTCTTTTTCTTTTCCATCTTCATCTAGCACTTTTACGGATACTAAAATTTTAGAAATATCCGATCCATAGCATCCGCTGTTCATAGAAATCGCTCCACCAATTGATCCTGGGATGCATGATAAAAATTCCATATTACTTAAACAATTTTTTTGTGCAAAATTAGAAACTTTTCTGTCTAATGTTCCTGCTCCTGCTTCAATTATATTCTTATCAATTAGTTTAACATGTGAAAATTTAGAACCTAGTTTAATTACTGCACCTTTTATTCCTGAATCTCTAATTAAAGTATTTGAGCCAGCTCCCAAGATATAAAATCTAATATTTTTTTTTATAATTTCACTGAAAAATTCTTTTAATTGTTCTTTGTTGTCAGGCCTAAAAAAGATATCTGCAGGGCCCCCTAGATTAAACCAGCTATATTTTGAAAGACTTTCTCTAATTATTAAATTTTTACCAAACTTTTTTTGTAAATAATCTGTATTTAAATTCATAACTTATATTTTAATTGACTCATCCATTGGGAAATAGAACCCGCTCCCATACCAATAATTATTTCATCTTCAATTA
>NHIU01000005.1 GCA_002169755.1 Candidatus Pelagibacter sp. TMED197
ATCTTGGCTCAACAATTAAAAGGTTGGGATAAAGTAATTGGTGATTTCAATAAGAAAGACCCATTCTTTAAGAAAATAGTAGATTCTCAGAAGAAATACGCTAAGAGAGTAATGAAATACTTGCTAATGAATCAGCCAAATTACAAATTGGCTTATGAAAATGAATTTGGAAGTATTGCTAAAGTTAAAATTTAATTAACTTTTTTATAATTTTAAAAGGGGGCTTTTAAGCCCCCTTTTTTTATGGAAAAAAATAAAATTTTAGAATAGTTTATTTTTATGAGAGGATTTATCAGTTTTGCAGATCATTTAAGCACCTCGGTAGGGAAAGCTTTTTCATGGTGTATAGTAATTTTAATGGGTGGCACTTGTTACGAAGTTGTAATGGCCTACGCTTTTAATGCACCAACATTATGGAATTTTGATTTTAGTTTACAAATGTACGGTGCAATTTTTATGATGGCTGGAGCTTATACTTTATCTACAGAAGCTCATGTAAGAGGAGACGTAATTTACAGATTATTTAAACCTAGAACACAAGGGTACATAGATTTAATTCTATACTTTATATTTTTCTTTCCTGGTGTTTTAGCGCTAGCATTTTATGGATATGAATACGCAGCATTAGCATGGAAAATTAAAGAAACTAGTTGGAATAGCCCAGCTCAAATTCAAATTTATATGGCAAAAGCATTAATACCTTCTGCTGGAGTTCTTTTAGTAATCCAGGGTATCAGTGAAGTCTTTAGATCAATTATTTGTATTAAAACTGGTCACTGGCCAGCAAGAATGGTTGTCGCTGAAGAAACTGAGAAGATGTTAATGAGAACTTCACAAGACGAGGATCAAAAAGATGTTATTTAGTCTAACAAATCCAGAAGTTGCAATAATGATGATGGCGATATTTTTATTTGCTGTTCTTCTCGGATTTCCTATAGCATTTACTTTGATGGCAATGGGAGTTGGTTTCGGCTATTACGCATATTTTGATCCAACTCGAATGGAACATTTATTAGACAATAGAATTTTTCAATTATTTGTTCAAAACACTTATACTGTAATGGACAATACGGTGCTTACAGCAGTCCCCTTATTTTTATTTATGGGATATCTTGTAGAGAGAGCCGGAATAGTTTCAAGATTGTTTTTTGCAATTAGATTAGCCTCACATAGACTGCCAGCTTCGATGGCTGTAGCAGCTTTAATTACTTGTGCATTATTTTCAACAGCAACAGGAATTATTGGTGCAGTTGTTACTTTAATGGGATTATTAGCTTGGCCAGCTATGATCAAAGCAGGTTATGACAAGAAGTTCGCTTCGGGTGTAATATGTTCAGGAGGATGTCTTGGAATATTAATTCCACCGAGCATTATGTTAATTGTATATTCAGTTATCGCTCAGCTTTCACCTTTAAGATTATTTGCCGCTGCAATACTACCTGGTTTATTGCTTGCTGGATTATATATAGGTTATGCAATTACACGCGCATATTTTAATCCATCTATTGCGCCGAAGCCACCAGAGGAAGAAATACCGCCAAGAGCTGAAATATTGAAAGAAGTTTTGGTTTCTTTTCTTCCACTATTTTCTTTAATTATTTTAGTGCTTGGCACAATCTTAGGAGGTTTAGCAACACCCGCGGAAGCAGCAGGCGTAGGTGCTTTTGGAGCAATAGTTCTCTCCTACTTTTACAAAACTTTGAAGTGGAAAAATTTTAAAGAGTCAGTTTTTCTTACAGCAAAAACAACAGCTATGATAATGTGGTTATTCATAGGGTCTTGGACTTTTTCTTCTGTTTTTTCTTATTTGGGAGGCCATGAAGTTTTCGAACATTTCTTTAAATCCATGGATCTTGCACCCTGGCAGTTTTTAGTAATTACTCAGATTATAATTTTCTTGCTTGGATGGCCTTTAGAATGGACTGAAATTCTGATTATTTTTGTTCCAATATTCTTACCACTTGTAGAATTTTTTGGAGTTAATCCTTATTTCTTTGCAATGTTAATTGCTTTAAATTTACAAACTTCTTTTTTAACACCTCCTATGGCCATGTCCGCATATTATTTAAAAGGCGTTCAAACAAAAAATGTAGAACTATTAGACATCTTTAGGGGCATAATGCCTTTTTTGGGGATAGTAATATTTGCTATGGTATTAATGTACTTATTTCCAGGTATCGCTCTATGGCTGCCCGATACTTTATTTGCAAACTAATAATTTACAATGATAGATACAGCTTCCTTAAATGCCAGTGAATTGGTTACTAAATTAAAATCCGGAGACATTTCATCAGTCGAGCTGTGTAAAGCTTATATAAAAAGAATTGAAAAATTTGATAAAGATATTCAAGCTTGGGCTTTCTTAGACAAAAAAATTCTACTAGAAAAGGCAGAAGAAGCTGACGAATATAGAAAATCAGGCAAACCACTTGGTTCTTTACATGGCCTACCTATTGCAATTAAAGATATAATAGGAACTTATGATATGCCTACGGAATGTGGAACAGTTTTTAGAAAAAAAATGTCTAGCTCTCAAGATTCAGAAATAGTTAACCTACTTAAAACTGCTGGAGCAATTATTATGGGAAAAACAGTCACTTGTGAACTTGCCTATATTCATCCAAGTAAAACAAAAAATCCACATGACTATTCAAGAACACCAGGAGGTTCTTCAAGCGGCTCAGCTGCTGTAGTAGCGTCACACATGGCACATTTATCTATTGGTTCTCAAACAGGTGGATCAATTATTAGACCAGCTTCTTACTGTGGAGTGGTAGGATATAAACCTTCATATGGACTAATTTCAAGAAATGGAGTTTTAAAAACTTCTGATAAACTTGATACAATAGGAGTATTTGGAAAAACTGTAAAAGATGTGGCCCTACTTGCAAAAACTTTAATTAAAAAAGATTTATACGATCCAGCAACGATTCATTTTGCAGCAGATGATATGGTAAAAGTTTGTGATGAGGGACCAATATTCGAACCAAAATTCATTTTTTATAAAACCGATAAATGGAAAAATATTGATAAAGAGTCCCAAAAAGCTTTTGAATTTTTAATTACAAAATTGAAAAAGAATATAGAAATTTTTGATACACCTTCTTATTTCAAGGAAATTCCAAAACATCACCAAATTATTCATGAAGCTGATTTAGCAAATAATTTTCAAGTTTATTATAAAAAAGATAAAAATAAACTCTCTAAAGAAATGAGAAATGCAATTGAAAGAGGAATGAAATATTCAGCAAAAGAATATACTGATGCTATAGACTTTATGAAACAAAGCTATGAATCCTTCAAGGAAGTTTTTGAAGACTATCATGGTATTATCACACCTTCATCGAGTGGTGTGGCTGATAAAGGCTTAAAATCAACTGGTAGCGCAGATTTTCAAAAAATTTGGACTTATTTAGGTTTGCCAACTATTTCACTACCTTTACTAACTGGAGAAAATGACCTACCATTAGGAGTTCAGTTAGTTGGTAATAAACTTGATGATTTAAGATTTTTGGGTACTGCTAACTGGTTAGAGAAAAACTGTAAAGATGAATAAGATAACTTCAATAATTGGCTGTGTTTTTTGTATTGCTTTTCTTATTGGTTTAGCAACAACATTAACCAGGTCTATGATGATAGGTTTTACAGATGTTTTGCCAGTTTATATCCTGATGGGCTTAGTAATAGTGATGATGTTATATGAAGCCTTTGGTGACAAAAAGAAATAATTTTTATCCATATTTACTTTTATTCGTTCAGCCTATTTTTATGGCTTCTAATATTATTGTTGCAAGAGGCGGTGTTGAATATGTTCCACCAGTTTCATTAGCTTTCTGGAGATGGTTCACCGTATTTATAATTTTGATACCATTCGTTTTTAAAGAAATTATTATGAAAAAGAAAAAACTTAAAAAAGAGTCTATAAAACTTTTTTTCTTAGGACTTATGGGCTGTGGAATTTGTGGAGCTTTCCCTTTTATAGCTGGCATGTCCACAACGATGGTAAATATGGGAATTATTTATACATCTTCACCGATATTTATAATTGTAGTATCAGTATTATTTTTTGGAGATAAAATTAATTTGTCTAGGATCAGTGGTTTAATTTTGTGCCTTGCAGGTGTCTTAATTATAATTTGCAAAGGTGATTTAACTTATCTAATGAATTTTAAGTTTACCTCTGGAGATTTATGGATGCTGGGTGCGGCAATTGGATGGGCAGTTTATTCTATTTTTCTTATTAATTGGAAAAGCAGCTTTAGTCTTATGACTAGGTTTACATTAATAGCACTTTTTGGAGCAATTTGTTTGTTTCCTTTTTATTTAGTTGAAGAGTCTTATTTTTTAAAAACTGCATTTAATAATAATTTTATTTTTTGGGTTTTGTTTGCAGCTATTTCTCCAGGTATTATTGCTTTCACTCTTTATACAAAAGTTCAAAAATATGTTGGAGCTTCACTAGCAGGATTTACACTTTATATATTCTCAATATACTCTGCGATTTATGGAATAATTTTATTCGACGAAACTCTAATGACTTTTCATTATTTTGGAGCAGCTCTTGTATTTCTGGGTGTTTATCTAGCTAGAAAGATTATTAAATGAAATATTCTTATTTAATTTTATCTTCTATAATTATTGCTTATATAATATTGGTAATTTTTATATATTTTTATCAAAGAAATCTACTTTATCACCCTGCAGAAAACAATTACCAAAATGACAAAATTCAATTTGATTATGAAGAAGTTTTTATAAAAGTTGATCATGAAATTCAACTTAAATCATGGATAATAAAAAAAGACCTAAAGAAACTTAAAACACTTATTATATTCCATGGAAATGCTGGCCATTTGTCAAATAGAATTTATAAACTTAATGAACTTTATAAATTAGACATTAATGTTTTACTAATTTCCTGGAGAGGATTTAGTGGCAATAAAGGATTACCAACAGAAAAAAATTTATATGCAGATGCAGAAGCTTCAATCAAATGGTTAAATGAGCAGGGAGTAAATAATAAACAAATTATTTTATATGGTGAGTCGCTAGGAACTGGAGTTGCGGTGGAAATTGGGAAAAAAAATAATTTTAATAGCATAATTTTAGAATCTCCTTTTACATCAATAGAAGCTTCTGCAAAAATGTATTATCCTTATTTACCTGTAAAACTTCTTTTAAAAGACAAGTATGATTCAATAAGTAAAATTAAGATGATTAATAATCCAATTTTAATAATGCACGGAAAGAAAGATGACGTTGTTCCTTTTTCAATGGGCAAAGAATTATTTGAAAAGGCCAACCGTCCAAAATATTCATACTTTACATCTGATGATGATCATATGATGGAATTTAACACTAGTTTGTTAGAGAAGATCAAAGAATTTATTGAAAAATATTAAGTGTTTAACCCTAACAATGCTTTTGCAAAAAACTCTGCTTTAAATGGATGTAAATCTGTATCTTTTTCTCCCATACCTACAGCTACAATGGGCAAATTATATTTTTTGCAAATTGCTAAAATAATTCCACCTTTAGCAGTACTATCCAGTTTAGTAACAATTAATCCCGTAATATTATGAATTTTACTAAATTCTTCAACTTGATTTAAAGCATTCTGTCCAGTTGTTGCATCCAAAACTAAGATTACCTCATTAGGAAACTTCTCATCTATTTTCTTAAGAACATTTATGATTTTTTTATACTCGTCCATTAAGTTTTTTTTATTCTGTAATCTTCCTGCTGTATCGATCAAAGCAATATCAATTTGATTTTTTTTTGCAAATTCAGCAGTTTTAAAAGCTACCGAAGCAGGATCGCTATTAATTTCAGATTTAATTATATCGACTTTAACTTTTGAAGCCCAAACCTGTAATTGATCAATAGCTGCTGCTCTAAAAGTATCTGCTGCCCCAAAAACTACTGATCTATTATTATCTTTAAAATATTTTCCAAGCTTTCCAATAGTAGTTGTCTTTCCAACCCCATTAACTCCAGATACAACTATCACTGAAGAATTAGCATTTCCCATCAAACTTAAATCTTTTTCATATTTAAGTAAATTAATGGCCATTTTCTCTGCTATTAACTTTAAAATTTCCTGGTGATTGTCTAATTTTTTATCGATTTTAAAATTTTCAAAATCTTTTCTTAACTCCTTAGCAACATCTATTCCTGCATCAGAGGAAATAATTAATTCTTCAAATTCATTTAAAACATTATCATCTATAACTTTTTTTGAAAAAATATTTTTAAAGCCTTCTGAAAGATCTGAAGAACTTTTTCCAAGTCCTAATTTAAATTTATCGAACAATCCCATATTAAATATCTATTTTTATACTTTTAATATCCGAGACAGGCCCAGTCATGAATATATTGCTAGATTTGTCTATTTTTATATTTAAAAAGCCTTCTTTAAACTTAATATCTACTTCATTGTTAATTAATTTATTCTTAAAAGCGGCTGCAGCGGTTGCACAAGCTGCTGTTCCACAGGCCTTAGTAAGCCCAGCCCCTCTTTCCCAAACGTTTACCGTTATATTTTTTTTATCAATTACTTGAGCAAATGTAACATTGGTTTTTTCTGGAAAAAGATCATGATTTTCAATTTTAGGACCTATTACTTTAAGATCATGTTCAAAACAATCTTTTACAAAAAAAATTATATGCGGGTTTCCTACATTTACACAAATACCACCATCAAAAGTTTTTTTATTAATGTTTAAAGATACATTACCAGGATTAATTTCTTTAGATATAGGAATATCTTCAAAATTAAACAAAGGTTTATCCATCGCGAGCTCTACATGAAAATCTTTAACTATTTTTGCATTGAGTATTCTATTACTTGTTTTTAATTTAATTCTTTTAGTATTTAAATTTTTACCTAAAAGATATGCCACACATCTAGATCCATTTCCGCAAGCACTAATCTCACCTCCATCAGAGTTGAAAATTTTTATAGGAAAAGAATTCTCTTCTTCCTTTTCAATAAAGATTATTTGATCAAAACCAATGTTGGTTCTATTTCCCAATTCAATGATTTTTTCTTTTGTTAAATTAATAGAATTTTTTCTTCTATCAATTATGATAAAATCATTTCCCAATCCATCCATTTTATATGCATTAATAGATGCCATAACTGATTATTATAATTATTCATTGACTTTTAAAACCCCAAATTGTAGTTTCTCAAAACTTTCCGCAAATACTCAAGTTTTTGCGGTGCTCTTGAGAACAAGAGTGTCGACACTAGTCAGCGAAGGTTCGCCCACTAGTGCGATAGGTGTTGGGTTTTATAAATATGTTTGAAAATTTAACAAATAAATTAGAAAGTATTTTTTCTAAACTTAAAAGTGCACCTTCTTTAACAGAAGAACAGGTAGACACTGGTTTAAAAGAAATAAGACTAGCTTTGTTAGAAGCAGATGTAGCTCTCTCTGTTACCAAAGATTTTATTTCTAATGTGAAACCCAAAGCTATAGGGAAAGAAATTATTAAATCAACATCTGCTGGTCAGATGATAGTTAAAATTGTTTATGATGAATTGGTAAACATTTTAGGATCTAAAAATGATGGATTAAACTTAAAAGCTGTTCCACCAATTTCTCTTTTATTAGTTGGTTTACAAGGTTCAGGAAAAACAACCTCAGCAGCAAAGCTTGCAAAAAATATTGAAAAAAATCATAAAAAAAAAGTAATGTTAGTTAGTTTGGACGTTTATCGACCAGCCGCTCAAGAGCAACTAAAATTGCTTGCAGAAACTAATGGAATTCAATTTTTGCCAATTGTTGAAAAGCAACTACCAATTGATATCACTAAGAGAGCTTTAAATGCAGCTAATCTAAACGGTTCAGATATTATAATTTTTGATACGGCAGGCAGGACCCAAATAGATCTATCTATGATGTCAGAGATAAAACAAATTAAAGATATCGCAAAACCAACCGAAACAATTTTAGTAGCAGATTCTCTAACCGGACAAATAGCAGTAAATGTAGCTAAGGAATTTGACGCAGCTGTGAATTTATCTGGAATAATTTTAACAAGAGTTGATGGGGACGCAAGAGGCGGAGCAGCATTAAGCATGAAACATGTTTCTGGCAAACCAATTAAATTTATTGGAGTAGGAGAAAAAATTACAGATCTAGAAATATTTCATCCTGATAGATTAGCAAATAGAATTTTAGGTATGGGGGATGTTGTTACTTTAGTTGAAAAAGCACAACAAGATTTGAGTGATGAAAAAATTAAAGAAACAGAGGAGGAAATAAAAAAAGGAATATTTACAATGGATTCTTATCTCGCTCAGATAAGACAAATGAAAAAAATGGGAGGAATGGAGGGTGTAATGTCTATGCTGCCAGGGGTAAATAAAATGAGGGCTAAAATGGATCAAGCAAATATTGATGAGAAAATGTTAGTGGAAAATGAAGCTATAATATTGTCAATGACTAAAAAAGAAAGAGAAAATCCAAAAATAATAAGTGGATCTAGAAGAAAAAGGATTTCTATAGGATCAGGTGTAGATGTTTCAAAAATTAATAAATTACTTAAACAATTCAAAATGATGTCGGATATGATGAAGAAGATGTCTCAAGGAAAAAAAATTCCATCTGGAATGATACCAGATGAAATGCTCAATCAACTAAAATGAAAGGTATAAAATGTTAAGAATAAGATTATCTATGGGTGGTGTAAGAAAAAGACCAGTCTATAAAATAGTAGTAGCTGACGGAAGATATCCAAGAGATGGAAAATTTATTGAAAAGTTAGGATCCTATAATCCTCTTTTACCAAAAGATAAAAAGGAGAGGATTAAGATCGAATTTGAAAGAGTTAAATATTGGATTAATAAAGGAGCTCAACCAACTTTGAGAGTGTCAAGAATATTAGGAGAAATGCAATTGATGCCAATGCCTAAACCAAGCAATAATCCTTTAAAAGCTATTCCTAAAAAAGATAGAAAAAAAGTAGCGAAAGAAGAACCTAAAGCAGAAGCAAAAAAGGAAGAGCCTAAGAAGGCAGAACCTAAAGCAGAAGCAAAAAAGGAAGAGCCTAAGAAGGCAGAAC
>NHIU01000006.1 GCA_002169755.1 Candidatus Pelagibacter sp. TMED197
TATAAAATTCCTAATCCATTTGGGCCATACATTTTGTGACATGAAATAGCATAAAAATCGCAGCCTAATTCTTGCATGTCTATCTTTAAATGTGGGGCTCCCTGAGTTCCATCAACTAAAACAGGAATTTTTTTTTCTTTGGCTAAATCAACAATCTTTTTTATCGGCATTACAGCGCCAGTAACATTAGATAAATGAGTTAAAGCTATAATTTTTGTTTTTGAATTTATAAGTTTTTTTATTTCATCGATTTCAACTTCTCCCTTAGTATTGACAGTAGCAAATTTAATTTTTGCTCCCTTTTTTTGTCTTAAGAAATGCCAAGGAACATAATTTGAATGATGCTCTAACTCAGTTATCAAAATCTCATCTCCTTCTTTTATAAATTTTTCTCCATAAGAAGAGGCTATTAAATTAATTGACTCCGTGGCACCTTTGGTAAAAATAATTTCTTCTCTATGTTTTGCATTTAAATAGCTTTTAACTTTATCTCTTGCTTCTTCAAATCTATTAGTTGCTTTTACTGCTAATGAGTGGACGCTTCTTCCTACATTTGAAAACTCAGTTTCATAAAAATTTGACATTCTGTTTATGACAACTTGAGGTTTTTGAGATGAATTCGCGCTATCTAGGTAAACTAAAGATTTACCATTTATTTTTTGTTTAAAGATTGGAAATGCAGATTTAATGTTTTTTATGTTCATCTAATAGTTGTTTATCTAGTTTAGTTTTAATAAAATTTCTTATAGAGCTGCTTTTAATTGAGTCAGTCACCTCATTAAGGAAACCATTAACTAATAATTTTGTTGACTCATTTTTGCTTAAACCTCTAGTCATCAGATAATATACAGAGTCTAAATCTAAATTACCTGACGTTGAGCCATGAGAGCATTTGACATCATCTGCATAAATTTCTAACTCTGGTTTTGCATCAAATTCAGATCTTTCACTCAATAAAATAGCTTTGCTTAATTGATAGGCATCTGTTTTTTGGGCTACATCTTTAACAAATATTTTTCCTTGATATACACCTCTGCTCTCACTATTTAAAACATTTTTTATCTTCTGATAACTTTTGCAATTAGGTGAAAAATGATTTATTCGAGTTTTAATTTCTTGATGCTCCCCGTTATTTAAGAAAGTTGCAGATTGTAAATTGCATTCACTTTTTTCACCCTCTAAATTAAATTCCAGGTCTAATTTATTAAATTTAAGACCTGTGGGAAATATAAAAGAACTAAAATTTGAGGCTTGAGATAGTTTATTTTTTGAATACTTGTGAAAATATCCTGAACTTTTATCGCTTTGAAGATAAATATTTTTTAAAACTGCCGAGTCTTCTAAAATAATATCTTCATAAACATTATTAAAAAAGTTTTTTTTTGAATTATTTACTGAAAACTCAAGAAGATGTAGTTCGGAATTTTTGCCAATTTTAACCTTATTTTTACTATTTAGTATATTTTCATTAAGGTCATTTGAAAAAAAATAATAAATAACCAAAATCTTTTTAAATTTATATTCTTCTTTTATCTCTAAAAAAAAACCTTTGTCTGATAAAGCATGATTTAAATTTATCAAAGGATTTTTTTCTCTATTATGAATATAATTGTCATTAATAAAAGGCTTTAATTTTATCTTACTTTTATCTTCATATTTAAAATCACTTGATGTTAATTCGCCGTTAGTGATTACGATGTAGTTATGTTCAAAATCTTTAATAAAATCTACTTTTTCTTTTTTTGATTTTTCAAGTTTAAGGTCTAACTTATTAAAGTTTCTTGATACTATTTCTCTTAAGTCCGAGAATTTCCAATCCTCACTTTGCTTATTAGGAAAACCAACATTATTAAAATAATCTAAATTTTTAGTTCTAAAATTTTTTTCCTTTTTACTAAATTTACCAATTCTATCAATTTCGTTTGAGTCAATTTTAAAATCAAGCATCTTAGTTCATTCCTTTGTAGCCTGTTTTTTCCAGTTGCGTTGCAAGTTCCTTTGTACCTGATTTTACTATTTTGCCATTTGCTAACACATGAACAAAATCTGGTTTTATAAAGTTTAATAATCTTTGATAATGAGTAATAACTAAAAAAGATTTTTTGTTATCTCTAGACGAGTTTACTCCCTCTGCTACTACTTTCAACGCATCTATATCTAGGCCTGAGTCTGTTTCATCAAGAATAACTAGATTTGGTTCCAGTATTTTCATTTGTAAAATTTCATTTTTTTTCTTTTCTCCCCCTGAAAAACCTACATTTAGTTGTCTTGACAACATTTTTTCGTCCATTCCAAGTTCTTTTGATTTTTCTTTAACTATTTTCAAAAAAGATAATGCGTCTATTTCTTTTTTTCCCTGTGCTTTTCTGACTTTATTTAGAGAAGTTCTTAAAAAATTACTAGTATTCACTCCAGGTATTTCAGTAGGATATTGAAAAGCTAAAAATATTCCTTTTTGAGCTCTTTCGTCAATAGATATTTCATTTAAATGTTCCCCTTGATATTTTAATTCACCAGAAATTTTGTATCCTTCTTTTCCAGAGAGAACGTTAGCTAAGGTGCTTTTTCCAGATCCGTTTGGACCCATGATTGCATGTAGCTCTCCGGGTTTTATTGAAATATTTAAGCCTTTTAGAATTTGCTTATTGTTTATAGAAGCGTTTAAGCCTTTAATTTCTAGCACTAACCCACGCTCCCTTCTAAGCTTATACCTACTAATTTTTGAGCCTCTACAGCAAATTCCATTGGCAATTGCTGCAAAACATCTTTGCAAAAACCATTAACAATCAAACTTACTGCTTCTTCTTGATTAAGACCTCTTTGATTGCAATAAAATAGTTGGTCCTCATTAATTTTTGAAGTTGTTGCCTCATGTTCAATGGTTGATGAGGAATTCTTGTTTCTTATATATGGAACTGTATGAGCTCCACATTTATTACCCATTAGTAAAGAGTCACATTGAGTATAATTTCTTGAATTTAAAGCCTTTCTTCCAATATCGACTAACCCTCTGTAAGTATTATCAGCTTTACCTGCGGATATTCCTTTTGAAATAATTTTACTTTTTGTGTTTTTTCCTAAGTGGATCATTTTCGTGCCGGTATCAGCTTTTTGATGATTGTTGGTAATTGCTATTGAATAAAATTCTCCTACAGAATTATCTCCTTGTAGTATACAACTAGGATACTTCCAAGTAATTGCTGAGCCGGTCTCAACTTGTGTCCAAGAAATTTTAGAATTTTTACCTCTACATGCACCTCGTTTAGTTACAAAGTTATAAATTCCTCCAACTCCATTCTCGTCACCTGGATACCAATTTTGTACCGTTGAATATTTTATTTCTGCATCATCTAAAGCAATTAACTCAACATTTGCTGCGTGTAATTGATTTTCATCTCTCATAGGAGCTGTACAACCTTCCAAGTAGCTCACATAACTTCCTTTGTCTGCAATAATTAAGGTTCTTTCAAATTGACCCGTCTCAGATGCATTAATTCTAAAATATGTTGATAGTTCCATAGGACATTTTGTATTCGGGGGAATATAAACAAAAGATCCATCGGTGAAGACTGCAGAATTAAGTGTTGCAAAATAGTGGTCAGAAATTGGTATTACAGAGCCTAAATATTTTTTTACTAGATCTGGATGATTTTGTATTGCCTCTGAAATTGGGCAAAATATTATACCTTTTTTTGTTAATTCTTCTTTAAAAGTAGTTGCTACAGAAACAGAGTCAAACACGGCATCAACTGCAACACCACTTAATTTTTTTTGTTCATTTAATGGAATTCCAAGTTTATTATAAGTTTCGATTAATTTAGGGTCGACATCATTTAAACTTTTAGGTTTATCTTTCATGCTTTTGGGGGCTGAATAATAATACAAATCTTGATAATTAATTTTTGGAAATTTGGGTTTTTGCCAATTAGGTTCTTTAGATACTTTTAATCTTTCGTATGCTTTCAACCTCCATTCAAGCATCCACTCTGGTTCTTTCTTTATTTTTGAAATAAATCTTATTGTTTCCTCAGAAAGGCCCTTTGGAGCTTTAATGCTTTCTATGTCAGTTGTAAAACCATATTTATAATCTTGCGAGTATTTTGTTTCTTGGTTTTTCATAATAAATTATAAGTTTAAATTATTCTTAATAAGGTCCTGCAGTTTTATTTTTTCAAAAAAACCATTAATATGTTGATCTAATTGATCCCACAAATTATGTGTAATACACTTGGTTGTTCTATTAGTGCAGCCCTTTTTAGACTGTTTTTTACAATTAAGCATTCTTACCTCTTCATCTACTGCAAAAATTATACTAGATAACTTAATCTCTGAAGCTGGCTTCTCTAGAGTGTAACCTCCTGAAGCGCCTCTAGAACTTTTAACAAGTCTTTTATTTTTTAGTTTAATGAATATTTGCTCTAAGTAAGCTAGAGAAATATTTTGTCTTAAAGATATTTCCTTTAAACTTATAGGTCTAATACTTTTATTTGAGGCAAGGTCTGCCATGGCCATAACAGCGTATCTACCTTTAGTAGTAAGTTTCATAAATTGTTGTTGTAATACAACAATTTTCACACATTTCCTACTTAAATAGTCGGATTTAAAAAAATATATTTGACGCACAAAAACGTGTTATAAACTTTATCTTTTTTTTGAAAATAATAATCATTACTAAAATGAAACCTAAAAGTTTAGAAATTTTTATCCCTGGTCCTGCTGGAAGATTAGAGGCTAAATATTATAAAAACCCAAAATTCGGCTCCCCAGTTGCTATTGTTTTACACCCACACCCACAGTATGGCGGAACAATGAATAATCGAATTGTACAATTAATTTATAATATCTTTTTAGAAAATGGTTTCTCAGTTATTAAAGTAAATTTTAGAGGAGTAGGAAAAAGTGATGGAGTTTTTGATAATGGTCAAGGAGAGTTATCAGACGCAGCTGCGGCTTTAGATTGGATAGAGAGACAAAATTTAGATTACAGCCAGTGTTGGGTTTCTGGTTTCTCTTTTGGTTCATTAATTTGTATGCAGTTAATTATGAGAAGGCCAGAAGTAAACAATTTTATAGCTGTATCTCCACAACCAAACGTATATGATTTTTCATTTTTAGCTCCTTGCCCTACTTCAGGACAAGTTATCTACAGTGATAACGATGAGCTTGTCACTAAAGAAAGTATACAAGATCTTGATAACAGAATAAAAAACCAAAAAGGTGTTGAAGTTTTATTTTCGAAAATAAAAAATTCTAACCATTTCTTTAAGAATAAAGAAAAAGAACTTATTTCAGAAATTGAAAAATATATTAAAGAAAAGACTGCTTTAATTTAATATTCAATTACGATGCCACCAACAGAGGGTGATTTACAACCAGTTGTATTTGGAAATGAAATTGGTAAATTAAGTTTCGATCTTATTGCTAAGAAAGCAAAAGCTTGGGACTCTACGAAATCTCCGTTAACACCATAATCGTCGATGGGTAAAAAAGTAATGTGTTTTGAGGAACATTCTTTTATTTTATCTATCATTATACGATTTTTTCTACCACCACCACAAATTAGAACTTTAAAAGATTTTTTTTTTGCTTTTGATAAAAGTGAAGATAATGATGCACCAATAATATTTGAAGTTAAATCCGTTAGTGTAGTCGCTCCATCTTCCAAAGAAAGACCTCTAGCGAAAGAAATATCAAAATCGTTTATATCAAACGATGAAACGTTTTGATTAGGCCTGTTGGAAAATAATTCTTGTCCTTGCTCATAAATTATTTCATTTCTAATTCCTTTAGATGCTAAAATTCCATCTTTATCAAAACTTTGTTTTGAGTTTTTTCTTACCCATGTATCTATCATGCAATTCCCAGGACCTATGTCACTACTAGTTAAGCTAGAAGGCCCTTTTGTTTCATCTATAATGGTTACATTTGAAATCCCTCCTATATTCAAGATACAAACTGGTAAATCTATTTTATATTGAGTAGCAATTAATTGGTGAAATATCGGTGTCAATGGAGCCCCTTCTCCATCATTTTTAATATCATTTTGTCTAAAATTATAAACAATATTTTTTTTTGTTAGTTGAGATAGCAGATTACCGTCACCCAATTGTTTAGATATTTTTTTTTGAGAATTGTGATATATGGTTTGGCCATGAAAACCAACAATGTCAATTTTTTGATTTTCACTTAATTCTTTAATCACCTTAGAATGAAATAAAGTAATTTCTCTCTCTAAAATGACGATTTCTTTATCAAAATTTTTCAAATCATTAATATTGTGAATTTTTTCCTTTAGGTTGTGGATTTTTTTATAAATTTCTTCATTGTATTCAAAATACTTATCTTTAATCACTTTATAATAACTATCTCCATCAGACTTAATAATAGAAGCATCAATACCGTCAGCAGAGGTCCCGCTCATTAAACCTAAAGATGTATATTCTTTAATCATATTTATATTTATTTATAACAATTTTTGTATAATAGTAGTTTACATAAATTGTTAAATGAAAAATAAATTTTTACTAGAAATGCAGTCTCGTGGCTATTTAAATCAATGCACAGACTTAGATGGTTTAGATAGTATTTTCAATAAACAAACAGTTATTGCTTACATAGGCTTTGATTGTACCGCAAGCAGTCTTCACGTTGGAAGTTTGTTGCAATTAATGGTTTTAAGGCTTTTGCAAAAACATGGTCATCGGCCAGTTGTACTATTAGGGGGAGGCACAACACTAATTGGAGACCCTTCGGGCAAAGATACTACTAGAAAATTACTTAACAATAAAGAAATCAAAAAGAATATTAGCAATATTAAAAAAGTTTTTTCTAAAATTTTAAATAATTCTAATGCGAGAACTAAACCAATATTTGTAGATAATTTTAGTTGGTTGTCAAAACTAAACTATATAGAATTTCTAAGAGATGTTGGCAGCCATTTTACAATAAATAAAATGCTTACTTTTGAAAGTATTAAATTAAGGCTGGAAAGAGAACAGTCTCTTAGCTACATGGAGTTTAATTACATGATTTTACAAGCTTATGATTTTTATGAATTATTCAAAAATAAGAAATGTATTTTACAAATTGGTGGATCTGATCAGTGGGGTAATATTGTTAGTGGAGTTGAGCTAATAAGAAGAAAATTAAAAAAAGATGCTTATGGACTTACAACACCTCTTATTACTTTAGCTTCAGGTGCTAAAATGGGTAAAACTGAAAAAGGTGCTATATGGTTAAATGAAAATCTTTTTTCATCATATGAATATTGGCAATTCTGGAGAAATACTGATGATAGAGATGTTAAAAAATTTTTAAATTTTTTTACTGATTTCACTACAACTGAAATTGAAAAATTAATTGAAACTGAGTCAAATATAAATAATTTGAAAATACTTCTTGCTAACGAAGCAACCAAAATTCTTCATGGTAAATCAGCTGCCGAAAAAGCCAAAAAAACAGCTGAAAAAACTTTTGGTTCTGGAGGATTTGGAGAAGACCTTCCTATGATCAAAATAAAAAAAAAAGATTTAGATCAAGGTATAAAAATTCTAGAATTATTATCTACAAACAATATTATGAGCTCTAAAAGTGATGCAAGAAGAGCTATAAAAAGTAATGCAATAAAAATCAACAATGATATTTTGAAAGACGATACAAAAATAATAAATTCTGATGATTTCAATAATAAAAAAAGTTTAAAAATTTCATTCGGTAAAAAGAAACACTATATTATAAAAATTATTTAGTTTTTTTTGTTTTTTCTAAAGCTTTTGTAATAAATCTTGGTGTCAAAGTCTTAATTGGGTTAACCGTAGTTTTAATTTCACCTGGAAGACCTTTCATTTTAAAACTTACACCAAACAAGCCTTCACCAACATCTTTGGGTATAATAATTTTACCTATTAACGGAATTTTGGATAATAATTTATTAAGATTTTTTGCCGGGACTAAAGTGCCTTTTAAACTAGTTAACCCATTGGCATCTTTATAACCTTCCATTAAAACTGATATACTGGGGCCGACAGCATAAAATTCCTCAAGTTTTAAAAAATTATTTTTATTGCTCATATTAATTTCTAACTTGTCAAAAGAAAGGCCTTCTCCTTCTGCTAAATCAGCTAATCCTCCAAAATCTGCTATTGATAATAATTTAACTACTCCTGGTGCATTTATAATTTTAAAATTTTCTATGTTTAGTTTTGAAACTGATGAATCGCCTTCAATAATGGAGGAAAAAACCATAACGCCGCCAGATAAACCTTTAAAAAATTTATATTCAGAAAGCAGGGGTTGTGGGAGATCTGAGTATATTTCGAGATATTTTTTTTGGTTTTTTTCATCACTTTTAAGAGAAATGTCTAAATATTTATTGTTTCCGAAATCACCCTTTGATGAAATTTTAGCAAAATTACCTTTTTTAATGGAGCCAATTAATTTAAAATTTGAAATCTTTTTTGATAAAGGTGTATCAATATTTTGAAGATCAATTTCAACTTTTTTATCTAAATTACTCAGGTAGTTATTTTTTTTTTTTTCGTTTAATATCTTGTTAATTTGAGTTGCATCATATTTTTTTCCTTTAACTCTTATTATATTTTTAATATTTAATTTAAAATCATTATTTAAATTCCCATCTTTAAATGTTTTAATCTTTACTTCTCCCAGATTTAAAAATTTATTTTTTTTTATTTTAAGTTTTTTAATTATAATATTGTTTTTATTTTCAGAATATTTAAGTTCTTTGATTTCAATTAGTTCGGTGTCTAATTTAAATTGAGATAAAATATTTGATTTTATATTTTTGTCTTTATTATAGTTAATTAAATCAACTTTAAGGGGTCTACTGGTATCAAAATCTAAAGTAATATTTGAGACTTTGTCTTTAAAATTGTTTTTAAAACTTATTTTTTCAAATTTATTTTCATTAAATCTATACAATCCATTAATATTTATAAAATTTTTTTTATCTGAACTATAGCGAAAGTTAAAATTTGATTCTTTGACGCTAAATGAGTTTAAATTTTCTGTCAAAATTCTACTTTCAAAAGGTTCTTTTAAAATTAATCTTAAATCATTTATTTTTCCCTTACTTTTAATCTCAAAGTTTTTTATCTTATAAGTTTTGTCAAAAATGATGTTGAGGTTATTATTTATGGCTCCATCTACGTTGGTAACTTGGTAAAAGTCATTTGAATTTTTGGTATAGTTTAAATAATCTTTAAAAATTTCATTGTTAAATTTAAAATCTGTGAAGAAATTTGAAGATACAATTAAATTATCATTTTTTTCAATTTTTAAATCTCCATTTTTAATTAAAATACCTTTTGTTTCACCGTTAATATTTTGAAACAATGCATCTGAATTATCAGCAAAAAAGTTAAAATTAATATCTTTAATTGTTAAATTTTTATTAATAATTGCCTCAGCATTTCTAACTTTTCCTCTCGCTATAAAATTATCTAATCTAAAATCATTATCAAAATATAATTCGATTGATGTTTTCAATTTCCCTTTAACTACTTGGTTGTTAATAATGCTATTTAATGTGGATGGTTTAGTTTTGATAATAATCTTTTTTAATTCCTCTATATCAATTTCTTTAAATAAAATATTTACATAATCAATCTTGGTATTAGATTTTATTAATGACACCAAATCTAAATATATTTTAATATTTTCTACTGGAATATTTAAATTTTTATATTTGACTATTGGATTTTTCGTTTCTAAAAATAAATTAATTTTTTTAATATCTAATTTAAATTTAATAGTTTCTAATTTTAAATATACCTCTTGATTGCTTTCTGCAATTTTTTCAGAAATAAAATTATTAAACTTACTAGTCTCATATCCGCTGGTAGACAAAACAAATACTAATAAACTAATTATAAAAATAATTGAGAATATAAAAGTATAGATTATTTTTTTCATTATTTTTTAATTATTCCTGCCTCTAAAAATTCATCTATATTTCCATTTAAAACGTCTGAAGGGTTTGTGCTTTCAGTTTTATTTCTTAAATCTTTAACAAGCTGATAAGGCTGTAATACATACGATCTAATTTGATGACCCCAGCCTATATCTGTTTTTGCGCTCAATTCTTGTTGGTTTTTTTTCTCTCTTTTTTGTATTTCATGTTCATACAGTCTTGCCTTAAGCATTTTAAAACAAGTTTCTTTATTTTTATGTTGAGATCTTTCATTTTGGCATTGAACTACAATTTTTGTAGGTAAGTGAGTAATTCTTACTGCGCTATCAGTAGTGTTAACATGTTGCCCACCTGCACCGCTTGATCTATAAGTATCAATTCTGATATCTTTTTCATCAATTCTAATGTTAATATTATCTGAAACTGCTGGGTAAACCCATACACTTGCAAAACTCGTATGTCTTCGGGCGCCACTATCAAAAGGTGAAATTCGAACCAATCTATGTACTCCTGACTCTCCTTTCATCATTCCATAAAGATAATTTCCATCCACTTTAAGTGTGGAAGATTTAATGCCAGCTTCTTCACCTTTGTGTTCACTTATTATTTCATAAGAAAATTTTTTTTTATCAAACCACTTCAAATACATTCTTCTCAACATATCAGCCCAGTCTTGGCTTTCAGTTCCACCTGCGCCTGCATGTATTTCTAAATAAATATCCAAATCGTCATTTTCTCCTGATAAAAAGCAATTAATTTCAATTTTTTTAATGTTAATTAAGACTTTATCAATTTTTAAATCACAATCTTTTAAAATTTCTTCATTTTTTTCTTCTAATGCTAGGTCTTTCAAATCTTTAAGATTGTTGAATTCTAACAAAATTGATTTATAGGAACTTAAAATATCTTCAAAAATTTTTTTTTCTTTAACTGTTCTTTTTACTTTGGCTTTATCCTTCCAGAAATTTTCACCTAAAAGTGCTTTTTCTAAATCTTTAAGTCTTTCTTCAATTTTATTGTTTTCAAAGATACCCCCTTATATTATCAAGAGTTTTTTGAACTTTTGTCAATTTATTTTCAAAATTTTCCATTAATAGAACTGCCTATATTTGATTAATTTATCATAACTGTTGACTGATATTAATTCGTTATTGTCAATGTTGTTAATATCTTTTTTGGTCAAGGCCTCAATTATTGTATTTTTCTTTCCTATAGAAGCTTTAAGTCCAGTATCATAATTTAGAGATGTGAGATAAATACCTTTTGGAATTTTAAATTCTTTAAAATCCTCCTTAAAAAGTGCATTTTTTACAAAATCTTTAAAAATTGGAAGAGCTGCCTTTGAACCTGTTTCGTATTTTCCTAAAGTTTTAGGAGCATCAAAACCTACATACACTCCAATAACCAAATTGGATGTAAATCCTATGAACCAGGCATCATAATTATTATTTGTAGTTCCAGTTTTACCAGCTAAAGGTACTTTTAAGTCTTTTAATTTTTTTGCAGTGCCTCTTTCAACTGCTCCTTGTAAAATTGAAGTCATTTGGTAAGCCGTTTCTTCACTTATTACTTGCTCATTTTCATTTTTTATAATTGGATAAACCTCCGATTGATTTAAAAATTTATCACATCCTACACATTTTTTATTTTCTAATTTAAAAATTGTTTTACCTCTTCTGTCTTGAATTCGATTGATTAAATTAGGATTTATTTTTTTTCCTCCATTTACAAATGAAGCATATGCTGCAGTAAGATTTATTAACGAGGTTTCTGCTGCACCTAAAGAAACAGATAATAATTCAGGAATATCCTCATAAACCTCAAGTTTAGTAGATAAATCCATAATTTTATTTAAACCCAAAGTTTTTGCTATCCTAACCGTCATTAAATTTCTAGAATATTCAATTCCTTTTCTTAAAGTCGTAGGACCATAAAATTTTTTTCCATAATTTTCTGGCTTCCAGTCTTTTAAGCCAACTCCTTGGCTTTCCACAAAAGGTGCGTCTAATATAATTGAATTAGGAGAATACCCGTTTTCTAGTGCTGAAGCATAAACAATGGGTTTAAATGCTGAGCCTGGTTGTCTTTTTGCCTGAGTTACTCTATTAAATTCACTTGATTTAAAATTAAACCCACCGACTAAAGCTTTAACATTACCTGAGTCAGGTTCTATAACAACTATTCCCCCATTAACTTTTGGGTATTGTTTTAAGCTCCAAACTTTGTCTTCTTTTTTAATATAAATTATATCCCCAATGTCAAATATATCAAAAATATTTTTTTTATTTGGTATTGACCAACTAAGTTTTTTATATGAAATTTTATCTTGAATTCCCTCAAGAGTTTTAAAATTAATAGCGCTTTCTTCTACACTAATAATTTCTGCTATTTTCCATTTTAATGTCGGGGCTATTTTTATCTTTTTAACTTTTTTTTCCCAATTAATATCTTTTAATTTATTTGTTATTGGGCCCCGCCAACCATGTCTTTTATCATAAGCTTCGATTCCTTTTCTCAAAGAGCTTATCGCTTGAATTTGAAAACCTATATCTAAAGGAGTTCTTATAGACAATCCCTCAGAATATAACTTTTTAAATCCATATTTTTCTTTAATAGATCTTCTTACTTCTTCAGTATAAGAGTTAGCTTCGTTCACAATTTCTATTTTTCTTCTTTTTAATTTAATTGGAGAGTCTTTAAAGTTATTAAATTCTTTTTTTGTAATATAATTATTATCTTTGAGGTTTTTTAACACTAAATCACGTCTAAACTTTGCAACTTCAGAATACTTATATGGATCATATTTACTTGGAGCTTTTGGTAAAGCGGCTAATAATGCAGACTCTGGGTAATCCAAATCTTTTACTGATTTGTCGAAATATTCTAAACTTGCAGCCGCAACTCCATATGTTCCTTGACCCAAATAGATTTGATTTAAGTATAATTCTAATATTCTCTCTTTTGAATATGCGCGCTCTATTCTAAAAGCTAATATTGCTTCTTTAATTTTTCTTTTATAGGAAACCTCGTTCGTTAGTAAAAAATTTTTTGCTATTTGTTGAGTTATAGTAGATGCTCCCTCTAATCTTCTATTTTCTTTGATATTTTTTAAATTTTTAATAAAAGCCCTAACTATACCTTTTGCATCAACGCCCGGATGTGCAAAAAAATTCTTATCCTCAGCAGATAAAAAAGAGTTTACTATCTTTTTAGGAATTGATTCGTATGGTATAAATAATCTCTTTTCTATAGCATATTCTGCAATAAGTTTGCCATTATCAGAATAAACACGACTTGATATCGGAGGCTGGTAATTTGATAATTTTTTATAATCTGGAAGTCCTATTGAAAAATACCAAAAAGTAGAAAAAACGAATAATAAACTTGCTACTACAAATATGATAATTACTTTTATTGATAAATTTAGATATTTTAACATATCTGATATTATAATCTTTAGATTTTGGCCATCTTAGGGCGTTAAATTTTTATTATGAGTGCATTTATTAATAAAATTGTATATCATTAGATAATGACAAATTTAAAAACTACAAAATTCACCTATTTAAAAGGAATTCAATTAAAATGGAAAAAAATTTATATATTGATGCATCGCATCCCAATGAAACACGTATTGTTCTTAAATCAAAATCTTCAATTGAAGAGTATGAATTTGAGGACAAAAATAAGTTAAATTTTAAAAACAATATTTATCTTGGAATTGTAAGCAGAGTAGAGCCTTCTCTTCAAGCAGCATTTATAAATTTTGGCAGAATACGGCACGGCTTTTTAGCTTTTAACGATATACAGTCAGATTATTACCAAATTCCCTCAGAAGATAAGGATAAAATTAAATTAGCAGAGGAAAAAATAAGAGAAAATCTTAAAAATAAAACTCTTGAAGAAATATCTGGTGAAAAAAACTTACAAGATCAAAATAAAAGTTTCAATAAAGACGAAGGAAACGAGGAAAAAAGCATTGTTAAAAATGAAGAAGAGGTAAAAAAAGAATACAGAGAAGAACTAAAATCTTCATTTGGCTTAAAAAGATACAAAATTCAAGAAGTAATTAAACCGGGACAAGTAATATTAATTCAAGTAATTAAAGAGGAAAGAGGACAAAAAGGAGCTGCGTTAACAACTTTTATTTCTTTGGCAGGAAAATACTTAGTCCTAATGCCAAATACTCCAAAAGGTGGTGGAATATCTCGAAAAATATTCAATTCATCAGACCGACAAAAAATTAGAGATATTCTAAATCAAATTGAAATACCAAAAAGTATGGGAGTTATAGTCAGAACAGCAGGTGCAAACAAAACTAAAAATGAAATTGAAAAAGATTTTTTAAACACACTTAAGACTTGGGAAGAAATTGGAGAGAAAGCACTTAATTCAAATGCACCTTATTTAGTTTATGAAGAGGGAGATATTATTAAGAGAACTTTAAGAGACACATACGATAATGAAACAAAAAATATATATGTTGATGGTAATGAAGCTTATCAAAAAGCAAAAAAATTTATGAAACAACTTATGCCTAAGAATGTTAAAAATATTAAAAAATATAGAGGTAAAATTCCATTATTTCATGAAGCAAATATAGAACAGGAGCTCAATAATATTTTTGAACCTACTGTTAAACTTAAGTCAGGAGGTTACTTAGTAATTAATCCTACCGAGGCTTTAGTAGCTATAGACATAAATTCTGGTCAATCTACAAAACAAACAAATATTGAAAAAACTGCATTAAATACTAATGTTGAAGCAGCTGAAGAAATCGCAAGACAGATTAAACTTCGGGACCTATCCGGTTTAATAGTAATTGACTTTATTGACATGATAAACTTTTACAATAGACGAACGGTTGAAAAAAAATTGAGAGAAAGTATTAGAAAAGATAGAGCTAGGATACAAGTTGGCAGAATTAGCAATTTTGGTCTTTTAGAAATGACAAGACAAAGACTTCGTGAAGGTTCTATAAAGTGGGAAACAATATTATCATTGGAGTCTTTTGCTCAAAAAATCATTAAAAAAATAGAACTTTTAGCGTTTACAAATAAAGTCAAAATTATAAAGGCATATGTTCCAGAAAAAGTTGATTTATATATTGACAATAATTTATCAAAAGAAATTCAGTATTTTGAAAAAAAATACTTATTTAAAATAAATATTATGGCTAAACCCGATCTTATCATTCCAGAATATAAGATAGAACTTTTAAATAAATCAAAAAAAATTATAAGTACTGTCGAAAATTTAAATAAAATTTACATTCCAAAAATAATTTCTAAACAATACGAAGGAAAAGAAAAAACCACAAATGAAAAAATTGTAAGTTTAAAAAAAGTAAAAAAAACTAAAGTGTTAAAAAAAAAAGCTAAGAACTTTAGAACTTTATGGGTAAGAAGAAAAAAAAAGGCTTAGATTAAACCGTCTTTAGGAGAGCTTGCTGCTGCAAAAAAATTTTTTTTCATTCTACCGGCTAAAAAAGAATTTCTTCCAGAAATTACCGCGTATTTAAATGCTTCAGCCATCTTTATTGGATATTTAGCGTTCGCTATAGCACTGTTTATTAAAACACCATCACAACCCATCTCCATTGCAATAGTAGCGTCAGAAGCTGTTCCTATTCCAGCATCAACAATTACTGGGACTTTTGATTGTTTAATTATGATTGAAATATTTACTCTGTTTTGAATACCAAGACCAGATCCTATGGGAGATGCGAGAGGCATAATAGCTGAAGCTCCACAATCTTCTAATTTTTTTGCTAGCAATGGATCGTCGGTGCAATAAACCATTACTTTAAAACCCTCTTTAACTAGAGTCTTAGTAGATTTAAGTGTCTCAATCATATTAGGGTATAAAGTTTTTTTATCTCCGAGAACCTCAAGTTTAACTAATTTCCATCCTCCCATTTCTCTTGCTAATCTGAGAGTTCTTAAAGCCTCATTTGAGGTAAAACATCCAGCGGTATTAGGAAGATAAATAATTTTTTTGGGATTGAGATAGTCCGTTAAAATTGGTTTTTTTTTATCTAAAATATTTATTCGTCTTACCGCTACTGTTACCATATCAGCTCCAGAGGCGCTTACTGCTTTAGCTGTTTCTTTAAAATCTTTATACTTCCCAGTTCCAACAATTAATCTAGATTTTAATTTTAATTTATCTACTTTAAAAATATCTTTTGCCAGTTTATCCTCCTCCAATAAAATGTACTATTTCTAATTTATCATTATTTTTTAAATATTTCTTTTTATAGCTTGCTTTTGGTATGATCGCTCCATTGTGCTCTATAGCTACTTTTTTTTCATGAAGCTTAAATTTTTTTAACAGTTCATAAATAGTTACCTTGTTTCCTATTGAGGTTTTTTTTCCATTTAATTGTATTTTTGCCATAATTGAGTTAATTAAATTATTTATAAATTCAATGATGAAAAAAATTATAATTCTTAACGGACCAAATCTCAACCTTTTAGGTGAAAGAGAAAAAGAAAAATACGGAAATATTTCATTGAAAGATATTGAGGCTAATTGTAAAGAATTTTCAAATGAAAATGATATTATTCTTTCATTGTTCCAATCAAATATTGAGGGAGAATTAGTAGAAAAAATTCAAGAGGCTAGAAAAGATCAACATGGGTTAATTATAAATGCCGGTGGTTATACACATACCTCAGTAGCTATACATGATGCACTAAAGATACTTAAAATACCAATTATTGAATTACATATAACTAATATTTACAATAGAGAAGAATTCAGGCATAAATCACTAATAAGTAAATTAGCAACAAGTGTCATTTGTGGTTTTGGATCAGATGGATACATAATGGCATTAAAAGCTATGAAAGATTTTTTAAAGTCTAAAAAATGAAAATTGAAAAAAAATTAATAAAAGAGTTGGTTGATCATTTAAAAGAGTTCAATTTAACTGAACTTGAATACCAAGAAGGTCAGATTAAAATAAAAGTTTCTAGAGCCTCTAAAGGAATAGAGCAAATTAAAACAGGTGCTGTAGTAGCTCCAAATAAAGCTGTATTAAATGAGTCAGATGATAGTGAAGATACTAGAGTAAAATCTCCA
>NHIU01000007.1 GCA_002169755.1 Candidatus Pelagibacter sp. TMED197
CTGAGAGTGTTAAAGAAAAATTAGACGTTGATTATACTGGTTTATCTGGAATAAGTTTTTTAAAAGAAATTATAAAAAAAGAACCTGGAACTCACAAAATTAATATAGCAGTAAACTCGTGGTATCCTTTGTGGAGAATGAAAGAACTGTTAGAAAAAAAAGATAGAGAGAGGCTTGTAATCTATGCCACAGATAAAAAAAGTGAGGCTGATTATATTTTTTCAAATAGAATTTATGATGTTGATAAAAAATATCACAAAAAGTATGATTTACCAATCAACTTTAAAAAGATTAAAGAATTTAAAGTAGACAAGACTATAATTTACGAAGTATATGCGAAAGTAGATTAATGAAAATATTTTTTTATAAAACTCTATTGGTAGCTTTAATTTTTTTTATTGTTTTCCAAATAACTTTTGGTTCTCTAATAAATAGAGTTGAGAACAAAATTTATGAAATCAAGTCCAAGGAAAATATTGAAATGATAAAAGAAAAGATAAAAAATCAAATGGAAATAGCTATTAATAAAGATGAATTTATTAAAAAGGAAGATGCAGAACTAATTAATAAATTTATAAATAAAATTCAAAAAGATCTTAAAAATCAGAATTAATTTAAAGTGTACAATTATATTTTTCTTCTACCTCTATATAATGATTGGGACTCTTGTTCAATTTTGGTTGATAAAATAAACTTCCAAATGAAAAAATTGAGTAAAAAATGTGAAATATTAATAATAGATGATTGCTCAAACTCAATGCAAACGAACTTCTTGTCTTTTAGTAACATTACAAAAATTAATATTTTAAGTCTAAGAAAAAATTTAGGTAGTCAAAAAGCTATTTCGATAGGTCTGCAATACCTTTATAAAATAGAAAAAAAAATGATTATTACAATTTTAGACTCCGATGGTGAAGACGATGCCAGTAAAATACCTGATATGATTAAAAATGCTGAAATTGAAAAAGATAAAGTAATTGTTTCTACTCGAACAAAAAGACAAGAAAATATCCTATTTAAATTGTTATACTTTATTCATAAGTTGTTAACTTTTTTATTTAGTTTAAATTGGATATCATATGGAAACTATTCATCATTTCATTCTGATCAATTAAAAAAGATTTTATCTCAAAAAAGTTCATGGTTGGCATTTTCTGCATGCGTTGCTAAGAACTGTAAGATTAAAAAGGTTAAAGCTGAAAGAAAAAAAAGACTAGATGGTATATCTAAGTTATCTTTTCTTGGTCTAATATTTCATTCTTTAAGAGTAAATACTGTTTTTATTGCTAGAGCAATTATGTTGTCAATATTTTACATTTTAATATTTTTTTTGTTTTTTAATTTAGGATATTTCTTTTGTATTTTTTTTATTTTTGCTATTATTATTTATAACTTATTGTTGACCATTACATTTTTTTTAAATAATCAAAAAAGTTTTACAAATTCCTTACATTTAATAAAAAAGTGAAATGAAAAAAATTATTATTTATACAACTAATGATGAAATAATATCATTACATTTAGTAAAACAAATAATTACAAACAGAAAATTTAAAGATTATCATATAGATATTCTCTTAACAAAACCAAGTTTTTTACGAAAAATAAAAATTTTTATAGTAATAATGTTTTTTGGATCTGTTAAAGATTTTTTAAAGCAAATAGCTAACAAAGTATCAATAAGTGAAATTATCAAAAATAATAATAATTGTAAGATCGTTAGTCAAGTAAATGAAAATTACGAATATGGATTAAGTGTTTATTGTTCAAGCAAAATTAAACTACAAAATTTTAAAATATTTAACTTTCACTTGGGTAATTTAAAAACACAAAGAGGATCTTTCATTTTTTTTTATAAATTTTTATATGACTGGAACAGTATAACTTTAACTTTTCACGAAATAAGTGATAGATTTGATGTTGGTAAAATTATAAATGAAAGAAACATTAAATTAGATAAAAAATGTTTTGCGTCAGATATTTTCTTTATATATTTAAAAAATAAAGATTTTCTTATTGAAAGTATCGGTAAAATTTATGATAAAAATAATAAAGAATACAAAGAATTTAATAAGTTATATTTAATTCCAAGTTTTTTTAAATTATTTAAAGATATTGCCACTTTCTTTTTAAAAAGAAATTAAGATTTCGCTAAGTATTGTCCAATTCTTCTTGCATTAGCCATTACTATACCTAAAGGGTATTTATTAGTTTTAAAATTAAAAACAGAACCGTCTATTACATATATATTTTTAGAACCATTTAATTGACAATTTTCGTTTACTGTAAGTTTTCCTTTTCCATTAAACGGTATAGTGCCAAAATAATGGTAATCAGCACCAGACCCTGGAAAAAATGTCTTAAAAAAAGGTAATATAATTTTTTTTGATAATAAAAATTTAAAAACTTTGTTATTTTGTTTTTCTAAAAAGCCTTTTAGATCCCTTTTTTTACAATAAATCTCAAATTGTCCTTTAATCTTTTTAATATAAATATTGCTGGCGTTTGAATCTAATAAAATGTTTGAGAAAATTAATCTGTGCCGAAAAAAGTTTATAATAGGTTTAAAGAGTATCATAAAAGGAAAAGCATCAATAATTGACTCTGTGATTAGTCTATTTCCTGGTCTCAAATCCGAACTAAAATAATTTTTTTTGGATTTATTTATGATTTGCAACAAAGAAGGAGTAAAATCTAAATTAAATTCTAATGGTTTTTTTGAAAAAAAAACACTAAATAATCTTGGATGATGTCTAATTTTAATTTCTTTTTTTATTTTTAAATATTCCATAAGAATTTTAGTTGTAACTACCGTACCTGAAGCGAAAACAATTTTTTTTGAAATTAATTTTTTTTCCTCTTTACTGTTTTTACAAATAATTTCAAAATACTTTTTATTTTTAAATATTTTTTTTACAAAATAATTATGAAAAATAATATTTTCTTTTCTTTTAATTTTTTTATAAAAATTTTCAGCATTTAATTTTTGTTTTTTTTCTTTTACAGAGTTAAGATTACCTTTAAAATTTTTATTTGAAAAAAAACCTAAAATAGGTTTTTTACATAGAAAATGCTTGTGATTTTGGTTTATCAGCCGTGTTAATTGATCAGGAATAACAAATTCATTTTTGTAAATAAACTCATTTTTTTTTAAATGAGATCCTATAAGTTTGAATTTATTTAAAAATTTTATAAAATTTTTTTCGATCAGATTAAAGCTTTTTTGACTTAATTTTTGATCGTTATTCAAATAATTATCTAATTGTAGCCCCCAATAATTAGATAGACCTCCAAAATTTAATGATCCAAGAAGTTTGCAATTATCTTGAACCTTTAATTTATTAGCAAAAAAATAATTTTGAACATTTATATTTTCTCCTCGCATTTGGGTTGGCAGAAGTCTGATATTTTGTTTCGAAGAAGAATCTAAATAATTTTTTTCATCTGGTGATATTAAATTTATTGACTTTCCTTTTTTTAAATACTCATCTATGAAATTTAGAGCTGCTAATCCGCTTCCTACAACTACAATATCTAAAATTTTTTCTTTCATGTTAAAAGTCTTTTAAAATTAATATTTTTTTTTAGAACAGTAAGATTATTTGTTAATCTTAATTTTTTTCCTATATATTTAAAATTATTTTTTTTCAAATAGAAATTAACAGATCCTGGGGTTGGTGCCTCACAGGTAACACATTTAAATCTAAACACATTTTTCTGTATGTCCTTTAAAACTTTATTCAAAAAATATTTTCCAAATCCATTAGATTGAAATTTTTTATTAATAGCAAGTAAATTAAGATTTAGACAATTCAATTCAACGTTATTGCTTTTACCTAAAAAAATTAAATCAATTTTTGTGATTGCCATAAAAATATTTACTAATGTTATGATTTTAAAATTTAAAACTAAATGTAATAATATTCTAAATTTAAGTGCTTGAAAATCTTTTATCAAATAATCTTCTTTTTTGGTAAGTAAAGCATATCCAATTATGTAATTTTTTTTTTTTAAAATATATAAAAATATATTTTTAGACTTAATTGCAGTTTTTAAATATTTTTTTATCAGATCTTTGCTTAAATTAGAAATAAGTGCATGGGTATTTTCTTGTTTAATTATTTTAATTATTTCTATGAATTCCTTCAATGTTAATTTATTCTTTATTTGAGAAATCTTTAAATTAGAAAATTTTTTCATTTTAATTCTTTACAATTTATTATTTTTAAAACTAAAGAATGTTTATTTGGCTTGTTTTTTTCAAAACAAGTATCGGGAATATAATTATAAATTATATGGTTAATATTATATTTTGAATTAGGTTCAAAAATATATATTTTTTTTATTTTGTTATTATTAATTATTTTAATCAAATATTTTTGATATTCTTCAAAATATTTCGTGTCCTTTCTTGGATAACTGATTGAATCATAAGTTCTGCTAGGTGAATTTAATCTTTTATTTAATAGAGATGAGAAAAAATTATATTGAGAAATTACCATTTTTTCATCTTGATCATCGTCTAAAATAGATAAAAAGTTTTTTATCAATTCTGCTTCCTCGTTTGGATCAGTGAAATAAGGACTTATCCATTTTAACCCTTTTAAATTTTTATGAATTATTTTAGCACTAATAGAGTCATTTAAATTTGTATTGTTGAGTTCATGAAATTTTCTTTCTATATTGAATCTCTTATTATATTTTATTGTTGTAAATAAACATAAAGAAATAACAAAGACAGTAATTATTTTTTTAAAATTTATAAAAGTCTGATTATTAAAGTAAATTAAAAATCCTGATAAAAAGGGTATCAAAAAAAATATATAGATTTGATTTTTTGTATAAATTTGATGGAATATCGTAGTTGAATAAAAAATCAATATTATTAATAAAATTTCAAAGTTTTTAGATTTAAAATAATTTTTATTTTTTTTGAAAATCACAAAATTTGAAATGAAGATAAAAAAAACTATTAAATGTATAAATTTAAAATTTAAAATTACATTTTTAATATTTAATATATATGTATCATACCTGCTAGCTCCGATTGATTGAGGAAATAAGAAAATTTGCAATATAAAATTATAAATTGAAATTTCTCTAAATAATAAAAATAATAATAAAATAATTAAAAAAAATATTCCACCTGCTGCAAAAAATAAAAAAATTCTAAAATTTTTTTTTATAACTGCTAAGTAAATATTAAATAAAGATAATATAATTATTGTGTAACCTGCAGGCACTTGTTTTGAAAAAAATGCAAAACATAATAGAATTGATGTAAAAAACCAAAATGAGTTTTTATTTTTTAGTATAGCAATAATTGCAAAATATATTCCTAGTAAAGAAAAGAATGATGAGTGAAGATCTAAAAAAGGTGTGCCGCTAACTGGATAAGCTAAAATAGCAAATGAAATAGAGAAAAAACAGGAGAGTAAAATATCAATTTTTAATAGTCTAAAAGTAAAAAAAGTAGCTAAAGTTATTGCTGAATTAAAAATAGAGGAATGAGCAATATATGAGTACCAATTATTACCAAATATTTTAAAAAAAAAAGCCTGTAAATAATCAATTATAAAACCATGAACTATCCAGTAATCTTTTACAGGATTATCACCTAAAAGAATTCTATAACCATTGTCATAATGAATAAAAGTATCTACTGGAAAAACACCCTTTGAAGCAACATAAAAATTTAAGCCAAACGAAATAATTGCTAATGAAGTATAAATATAAATATTTTTGTACTCAATATGTTTTGACATTATCTAATATTATCGTTTAGAGCAAAAAACTTCTATATTTTTAACGACAAAATCCATATCTGTTAATTGAATTTTTGGATGTACAGGTAAACAAATTAGTTGTTTCTCATATCTTTCAGCATTAATACAAGACCTTTTATTTTTAAATAATTTTTCACAATTATAATAATGTTTAAATCTTATCTCTATACCTTTGTTTAAAAGAAACTTATTTAATCTATCTTTGTCTTTTACTAGTATTGGAAAATCTAAAAAATTTTGATAATTAGCATCTTTGATATTTAATAAATCAAATTTTTTATTCTTTATTTTTAGTAATTTTTTAAAGTAATATTTATGTTTAATTTTTCTTGAATTAAATATTCTTTTTCTACGAGCTTTGTCTTTTATTTGGTAGTAAGTAGCATTTACTGATAATTCACTTATTTTTGAAAAATAAAATTTAGGGAATCTTTTATTAATAGATTTCAAAGATGGATAAAACAATTGTAAAATTGATTTAATATTTTTATAATAAGAATACCGTATTATATAAATAAAAATAATTTTATATAAAAAATTAATAGACATCAATTTTAGAATAATAAAAATACTTATTTGTTTTATTAAAGGTAAAGAAAAAAACTCATCTAATTTTTTATTTTCATTTTTATAATACTCAATGAATTCCTTATTATTTGTGGAAGCGGCACCACCAAAAAAAGATGAAATATTTTTCATAATATTAAAGCTATAAATTGAGAAATCACCTAGATTTCCTGAAAAAATATTTTTATTTCTTAATTTTGTGAAATTATCAAAGTAAATTGCATTATCTTCAATTAAAATAGTTTTATTTTTTTTTACTAATTCTTTTATTTTTTGTGAGTCTTTATAGTTATTAAACATATTTGTTAAAACTACTGCTAAAGTTTTATTTGATAATTTATTATTGAGCTGTTTGTAATCTATTAATCCAGTTTTATTGTTTATGTCACAGAATTTAATATTTAAATTTAAATTTTTAGCTATATTTATCATTTCTGGTAAATTATAAGCGCAAAAAATTATTTCTTTCTTATCATATTTCTTTCTAAGAAATTTAAGAATAAAAAAAAATGCTACTCTACATTGGCTAAATAAAACCGCGTATCTTTTATTTGATTGTTTTAGAATACTATATTCAATTAGTTTTCTTCTTTTTTCAATTTGTTTATTTTCAAACAAACTTCTAAAAAAATTAGAAAATTTAAGATAAAGCCATATGCGAAACATTTTATATAATTTTACCTATTCTTCTTGAGTTAGCCATTATTAATCCTAAAGGATATTTATTCTTTTCAAAGTTTAAAACTGATCCATCTATTAAATAAATATTTTTATTTTGTTTAAGTTGACATTTTTCGTTTACCGATAGTTTGCCTCCTTTACCCATTAAAACTGTTCCAAAATAATGAAAATCAGCTCCGAACCCAGGGAAATAATTTATATAAAAAGGTAAAAATTTCTTAGTCTCTTTTAAATATTTGAAAACTGTTTTGTTTATTTTTTTAAAAATTTTATTTATATTTTTATTTTTTGAATATATTTCATAAATATTTTTTTTCTTTTTCATAAAAAGATTTCCGTATTTAGGTTCGATAAAAATGTTCGAAAAAATCAAATATTCTCTCAAAACGTTAATTATATATTTAAAGGGGATTAAAAAAATCTTAAATTTAATAATGGCATCTACAATGATTTTATTTCCTGGTCTAAAATCAGCTGTAAATAAGAAGGGATTTGACCTAGATTTTAAATGCACATGTGAAGGCTGAAATTTCATTGAATTTTTCCATCTTTGTTTAGAAAAATAAAGAGAAAATAACCTTGGATGATGATTAATTCTTATTTCTTTAGTTACTTTTAAATAGTCCATAATTAGTTTAGTTGTTATCAGAGTTCCACAACCTAATACTAATTTTTTTGTCAAAAATGTTTTTTTTTCTTTCCCATCAAAACACTTAACCAAGATTAGTTTTTTAAAATCTTTAATTTCCTCAATAAAATAATCGTGAAATTTTATATTTTTTTTTCTCAAATATTTTTTATAAAAATTTAATGGTGAAAGTTTATCTTTATCTTCATTAATATTATCTAATTTTATATTTTTTTTTGTTTTTTTTTGAAAAGCTAAAATAGGTTCATCTAAAAATAAATCTTTATTTTTAGAAAAAAGCTCTGGATCTATATATCGATTTTTTTGAAACGAGTTTTGTATTTTTTTATTAACTATTCCAATCAAGTTTAATTTTTTAAAAAGCTCAAAAAAAGATTTTTTAATATCTAATTGTGTTTTTTTTTTTAAATGTATAATATCACCGGAAATATTTTTATCTATTTGTAAACCCCAGTAATTTGAAAGTCCTCCAAATTCTAAGGCTCCAAAAAAATTATTTTTTTTATTTACTTTTATTTTATTAAAATAAAAATA
>NHIU01000008.1 GCA_002169755.1 Candidatus Pelagibacter sp. TMED197
AATTTTGAAAAATTGTATATAAGTTTATATGGAAGCAATAAAAGAAGCATTAACTTTTGACGACGTATTATTACTACCTCGTTATTCAAACGTTTTACCATCTGATACTAAATTATCTTTAAATTTTACAAATAATATTAAGCTAAAAGTACCTTTTTTTTCATCAGCAATGGATACCGTTACAGAATCAAGAATGGCAATAGCAATGGCAAAAGCAGGTGGAATTGGAATAATTCATAGAAATTTGAAAATAAAAAAACAATGCCAAGAAGTTGAAAAAGTTAAAAATTTTAACTTGAACGTTGGAGCTGCCATAGGAACCAATTTGGACGATCTTACTAGGGCTAAATCTCTTATAGACAATGGAGTTGATCTAATTGTAATTGATACAGCACATGGACATAGTCAAAAAGTTTTGAAAACTCTTTCAACTATAAAAAAAAAATTTACAAAAATTCCAATCTGTGTTGGGAATATAGCCACTGGTGAAGCAGCAAAGAAATTGTATAATTTTGGAGCTGATATTATTAAAGTAGGCATTGGACCTGGATCAATTTGCACAACACGTATGGTTGCTGGAATAGGTGTACCTCAAATTACTGCGATAATGGAAGTCAGCAAGGCACTAAAAGGAAAAAAAACTAAAATAATATCAGATGGTGGTATAAAATTCTCTGGAGACATAGCAAAAGCATTAGCAGCTGGCGCTGATGCTATTATGATGGGTTCTATATTTGCTGGAACAACCGAAAGTCCAGGAAAAAAATTTAAGATAAAAAATAAATTTTATAAGAGATACAGAGGAATGGGATCTATAGGCGCTATGTCATCAGGATCATCTAGTAGATATTTCCAAAAGAATTATGAAGATAAATCAAAATTTGTTCCAGAAGGTGTAGATGGAAGAGTAGAGTATAAAGGAGATGTTTCTAAGATAATCTATCAGTTAAAAGGTGGTCTTAAATCTTCAATGGGTTATATTGGAGCAAAAAAATTAGAAGATATAAAAAAAAATGCAAAATTTATTAAAATTACTAAAGCGGGCTTTTATGAAAGCATGGTGCATAGCGTTGAAATGATTGAACCAACTTTGAATTATAAATTATAAAATGAAATATTTTAAGATTATTTTTATAGTATTGTTATTTCATAACAATTTATTTGCAAAGACTGATTATTTTAATGAAGGTCTCTTGCACTATAAAAAAAACGAGTTTGAAAAAGCAAAATTTAAATTTGAGCAAGATTTAGTTTTTAATCCTCAAAGTGAAAATGCTTATTTATATTTATCAAAAATATTTAATGCCCAAAAAAAGAATGATCTAGAGGAACAAAATCTTAATGCTGTTATACTGATTAATCCAAATAATGAAGAAGCATTGTATAATTTGGCTAATCTCAAGCTTACAAAATCTGATTATCTTGAAAGTGAAAAATTAGTAAACCAGTTGCTTGCATTATGTAAAAGTTATTGTGTTAAAGGAAAAGATCTTAAAATTGAAATAAAAAAATCATTAAAAAAATAAATGCTATTTCAAAATTTTAAGGAGAAGATACTCATTGTTGATTTTGGTTCTCAAGTTACAAAGTTGATAGCCAGAAGGATTAGAGATCTTGGTGTATATTCTGAAATTATAACTATTAGAGAATTTCAAATCATTGATGATTTTAAAAATATAAAAGGCATCATTTTATCAGGCGGACCCGATACTGTAACAAAAAAAAATTTTCCTAAAATTCCTAAAGAAATTTTATCAAAAAAGATCCCAATACTTGGCATCTGTTATGGCTTACAATTAGTTGCTAAAATCTTTGGTGGTAAAGTTAAATCATTAAAAAAAAGCAGAGAATTTGGTAGAGCAATTTTAATAAAAAAAAAAAAATCTTTAATCATTAAAAATTTTTTTAAAAAAAGTGATAATCCAGTTTGGATGAGTCATCAAGATGCGGTTGTAAAAATTCCTAAAGAATTCAAAGTTATAGCTTCAACAAAAGAGTCTAAAATGACAGTAATTGAAAATGAAAACAAAAAAATTTATGGATTACAGTTTCATCCAGAGGTAACTCATACTGCCAATGGAAAACAAATTTTTAAAAATTTTTTATTTTTAATTTGCAAAATAAAAAAAAAATGGAGAGTAACTTCTGAAAAAAATAGAATAATAAATAATATTAAAAAAATTGTAAAAACAGATAAAGTGATATGTGCCTTATCCGGTGGTGTTGATAGTAGCGTTGTTGCATTACTTATTAATAAAGCAATCAAAAAAAACTTGATTTGCATTATGGTAGATACTGGTCTGATGAGAAAGAATGAGTTCAAAGAGTCTTATAATATTTTCAAAAAAAAATATAAATTAAACATTAAAATTATAGATGCTTCAAAAATATATTATGAGAAACTAAAAAAAGTAATTGATCCAGAAAAGAAAAGAAAAATAATTGGAAATTTATTTATCAAGATCTTTGAAAAGGAGGCCAAAAAATATAAAAATATAAAATATTTAGCTCAAGGAACTTTGTATCCAGACGTTATTGAAAGTAAATCAACATCAGGAAGTCAATCTTCAAAAATTAAGTCACATCATAATGTGGGTGGCTTGCCAAAAAAGATGAATTTAAAGTTAATCGAACCATTGAGAGAACTTTTTAAAGATGAAGTGAGAATTTTAGGAAAATCTGTAGGGTTAATAGATGATATAAGAAATAAACATCCATTTCCTGGGCCTGGTCTAGGAATAAGAATTTTAGGCAAGATTACACCAGAAAAAATTAAGATTCTTCAAGAGGCAGATTATATTTATGTAAATGAATTAGTAAAAAACAATCTTTATAATAAGATTTGGCAAGCTTACGCAGCTTTGCTACCTATGAAAACAGTTGGAGTAATGGGAGACTCAAGAACTTACGATTATACTTGTCTTTTAAGGGCAGTTGTTTCAGAAGATGGTATGACAGCTGATTATTTTAATTTTTCTAAGATATTTTTAGATAATATTTCAAATAAAATTATAAACGGCGTTCCAGGTATTAATAGAGTAGTATATGATATAACCTCGAAACCTCCAAGCACAATAGAATTAGAATAATGTCTCAAAAAATTAAAAAAATTCTAAAATTAAAAAGAAAAAGAAAAATAGTAAGTTTAACTGCATATTCAAAAAACTATGCGAAATTATTAGACAAGTATTGTGATATAATATTAGTCGGAGACTCAATGGCTAATGTTTTATATGGAATGCCTAATACTCAAAACATATCTATAACAAATATTATTCAACACAGTATAAGTGTTCAAAAAGGAATTAAAAAATCCTTGTTTGTTGTAGATATGCCTAAGGGGACTTACGAAACGATATCTCAAGCTAAAAAAAATGCTAAATTAATTTTAAAAAAAACTAAATGTGATGCAATAAAAATTGAAAGTAATAAAAAAAATTTTAAAATTATTCGAGAATTTGTTAAGTCTAAAATTCCTGTGATGGGACATATAGGTTATACTCCCCAATTTAAAAAAAAATTCAAAGTAGAAGGAAAAACAAAAAAAGAAATGCAAAAACTAATAACTGAGGCCTTATTAATAGAAAAAGCTGGTGCGTTTTCTATTGTATTAGAGTGCATAACCCCAAAAACTTCTAAAATTATAACAAATTTACTAAAAATACCTACCATAGGAATAGGCTCATCTAGCTATTGTGACGGCCAAATATTAGTGACAGATGATATTCTTGGTTTAAGCGGTTTTTATCCAAAATTTGTTAAAAAATATGCGAATTTAAATAGAGTAATTGAAAATGCTGTAAAAAAATATAGTAAGGATGTAAAAAATAAAAAGTTTCCTAAAACTAAAAATTTTTTATATGGAAAATGAAATTTTAGAACAAAAAAGTTTTACAAATCAACTTCAAGATAAAATAAAAAAAAAAAAGAGAACATTACTTGTTTTTTTTTCAATATTTGTTTTGGCTTTAGGTGGTTTTGGTTTATTAAATTTTTATAAAGAAAAAGAAAACAAAAAAATATCTGAGCAGTACGTTCAAGCAGGCATATACCTAGTAAATGAAAATAAAGAAGACGCTAAATTAATCTACAAAGACATAATTAAAAGTGAAAATAAATTTTACTCAGTTTTAGCGTTAAAAAACATTTTAGAAAATGAACTTGAAAAAGATGAGAACGAAATACTTGAACTTTTTGCAATTGTTCAAAGCATAAATATTGATAAAGAACAATTAAACCTTATTAAACTCAAAAAAGCTTTATACTTATTCAAAATATCAAAAAAAAATGAAGGAAATAAATTATTAGAAGAAATTATTTCTGATAATTCTATATGGAAAGACACGGCAATAGAACTATCTAAGTAATAACCCAAATTCTTTAAGTTTATCATTAATACATGAAATTTTATTTATCATTAATTTTACTTATCATTTTACAAAGCTGTTCTTTTGATAATAAAACTGGGATTTGGAATAATGCAAATGAAATAGCTGTTAAAGAAGATGAAGTATTTAAAGACTTTGAAACACTTTATACTGAAAAAAAATCTTTTAATTCAATAGTAGAGCCTTCTAATAATTTAATAGTTAAACTTAAAAAAAAGAAAATAAATTTAATTTGGAACGATAAGTTTTATAATAATTCAAATAATTTTGATAATTTCACCTATGAAAACTTAAATCAATTAATATTTAAAAGTAAAAAACTAAGCAGAAATAAAATAAATGAAAATATATTATTTGACGGAAAAAACGTTATTACTACAGATAGCAAAGGAAATATAATTGTTTATTCTACGGAAAAGCAAGATATTATTTATCAATATAATTTTTATAAAAAAAAACTAAAAAAAATTGAAAAAAAGCTAAGTTTTATAATAGAAAATAATGTTATTTATGTAGCTGATAATATTGGATATCTGTACGCAATCAATTATATAGACAAAAAAGTTATTTGGGCAAAAAATTATAAAAAACCTTTCAGATCAAATTTAAAAATTACACAAGATGATCTTTTAGTGGCAGATCAAGATAATTTATTTTATTTTATTAATAAGTATGACGGCAATAAAAGAAAAAGCATTCCAACAGAAGAGGTAATTCTTAAAAACAATTTTTATAATTCTTTGGCTAATGATAACAGTAATATATTTTATTTGAATACCTTTGGATCACTATACTCAATAAACGTAAACGACAAGAATATTCAGTGGTTTGTCAATCTCAATCAATCTCTTGACTTAAATACAAGTAGTCTATTTTATTCCAATCCAATTATAATCAATAAAAACAATGTTATAGTATCTTCAAATCCGCATCTATATATTTTGAACAAAAACAGTGGATTAACCAAAGTAAAACTTCTGATTGACTCAATTATTAAACCTATTTCTTCAGGTCAAAAATTATTCTTAATAACAAAAGATCATTTATTAGTTTGTATTGATGAAAACTCTGGAACAGTAGATTTTTCAATTGATATAAATCAAGAAACATCTAATTTTTTAGGAACAAAAAATAAAAAAACATTGAAAGTAAAGATGATTTCAATTGTTGATGATAATCTATATTTATTTTTAAAGAATTCGTATGTAATTAAAATTAGCATGAGTGGAATAATTCAACAAATTGACAAATTGCCTTCTAAACTAGGAACTTTTCCAATATTTATAAATAATTCAATTGTATATTTAAATAACAAAAATCGATTAATTATACTTGATTAGCTATTTGACTTACCACTCAAAAGTGAGAGTTGTTTAATCTTATTCATTAAGTTATCCGATGGTTTTACTGGATATTCACCAGTAAAATAATGATCACTAAATTGAGGATAAGTGTTGTTTCTATAACCTTTACCTAATGCTTTGTAAAGACCCTCTAAACTTAAAAACTTTAAAGATTTAGCTTTCAAGTATTCGCAAATTTCTTTATTTGTTTTTTGTGAGGCTAATAATTCCTCTTTTGTTGGCATATCTACTCCATAAAAATCTGGAAATTTAATTTCTGGACATGCTATTCTTACATGAACATCTTTTGCTCCAGCATCATAAAGCATCTTAACAATTTTATTACATGTCGTGCCTCTCACTAAAGAGTCATCAATTAAAATAATTGATTTATTTTTAACAATGCTTTTTGTCGAACTTAACTTTAATTTAACTCCTAGACTTCTAATACTATGACTTGGTTCAATAAATGTTCTACCAACATAATGATTTCTTATTAAACCTAACTCAAACTTTTTTTTAGAGTATTCAGCATAACCTAATGCAGCAGGAACACCAGAGTCTGGAACTGGTATTACTATATCTGCTTCAGTGTCAGTTTCTTTTGCGAGTTGAATACCTAAATTTTTTCGAAATTCATATGCACACTTACCATCAATAATACTGTCTGGTCTTGCAAAATAAATATATTCAAAAACACATGGTCTTTGTTTATGTTTTGGAAATGGTTTTACACTATTGAGTTTATTATTTTCTACATAAACTATTTCTCCATTTTCTACCTCTCTTACAAAAGAGGCTCCTACTATATCTAAAGCACATGTTTCAGAAGCAAGAATGAAAGAGTCTTTTAATTTACCAATGACTAAAGGTCTAATGCCAAAAGGATCTCTTACCCCAATTAGTTTTTTGTTTGTCATTATCACAAGAGAATATCCTCCCTGAATTTGAAAAAGGGCATCTATTAACTTGTCCACAATCTTATTTCTTTTAGATTTAGCAATAAGCTGTACAATGGTCTCCGTGTCACTTGTTGTTCTAAAGATAGCGCCGTTTTTTACTAAAGTTTCTCTTAAAAGTAATGCATTGGTTAAATTACCGTTATGAGCGATACTTAATCCTCCCATATGTAAGTCTGCAAAAAATGGTTGAATATTCCTTAAAGATGTTTCTCCCGTTGTAGAGTATCGATTATGCCCAACAGCAAATTTACCAGGTAGCTTATCAATGACATTACTTTTTGTAAAATGATCACCAACCAGGCCCTGCCTTTTTTCAGAATGATAATTTTGACCATCGTATGATACAATTCCACAGCCTTCTTGTCCTCGATGCTGTAATGCATGAAGCCCTAAAGCAACTAAAGCCGAGGCATCCACATGATTTGAAATACCAAATATTCCACACTCTTCTCTTAACTTATCTGATTTAAATTTTTTCAATTTTATCTTTAGTATCTATTAGGTCTTCCGTAGAGGGAAACTCTTCAATTAAAATTTTACTTCCTTTATTTATAATATCAAATGAGAAAGCCTCCTCTGCTGATATACCCCAATTTTGATATGGATAAAACCAATTAAAAATAGAAAACAAACAAACAGAAATGATATATCCTTTAAAAAAACCAAATAAAAAGCCAAAAGCTTTATCTATTGGCCCAACTCCAGTCCAGGTTACAGCTCTACTCAATGATTTTCCAACTACAATTGTCAAAAAAAGTGTGAAAATAAAAATTGCTATCCCTAATCCAACATTATTTATAAAATCTGATTGAATATATTCACTAACTATAGGTTTAAATCTTGGAACCAGTATTATGGTAACTACTGTTGAAAAAACCCATTTCATAAACGATATCAAGCTCAAAGAAAAACCTTTTAAAAAACATTGAATAATGCTGTAAAACAAGATGAGAAAAAAAAATAAATCAAATAAATTAAGACTATCTAAACTATCTTTAACCAAGTCAATCATTAAACTAAAATATTTTTTTTATCATCAAAAGGTTTAAACACTAATATTAATTTTGGAAGCAATGTTAGCACTGATATCATAGCTAACAACATAGCTATACCAGTAAATACACCAAAATAAATAGTAGGAATAAAATTTGATAATACTAAAATTGAAAAACCAAAAACAATAGTAATCGACGTATTTAAAATTGCAACACCAACTGTGCTGTGACACCTATCTAAAGTTTTATCGTAATCTTTAATTTTAATAAATTCCTCTTTAAATCTATAAATATAATGAATACTATTATCTACAGCAATTCCTATGGTAATCGCAGCTATTGTTATTGTCATCATATCCAAAGGTATTCCCAATAAACCAATTATTCCAAGAATAAAAAATGCAGCAATAAAATTTGGCACAATTCCAATAAAAGAGAGCATTATATTTCTGAATAAAATAAAAAACATGGTGAAAATACCCAACATTACAATACCAAGTGTTAAGATTTGAGATTTGAATAGGCTTTGAAGTAAATTATTAAAAAGTATAAGGACTCCTGCCAATTTATATTCACTTTTATTCAAACCCAATTCTGTGTTTAACTCATTTTCTATTTTCTTTATTAATTCATTTCTTCTTAAATTCTCTAAAGAGTCTTTTATTCTTACGCTAATTCTAGCTTCATCTTTTTCTACAGAAATGTAAGGAGTAATTATTTCTTTTTTTATTTCATTCGGTATTTTGCTGTATAGGACAGCTATTTCTAAACTTTGTAAATCCTTATTATTTAAATCTTCAGCAACCCTTAAAATTGAACCAAATGAAAGAACTTTTCCTATTTCTGGCAAAGACTCTAGATAATCATGAACTTTAAGGATCTTATCCATTTTATCTCTAGTAAACCAATATTTAGCTTTATCCTCATCAGTTTCATTTTCTTCTTCCCATTCGTCAAATTCATCATTTTCTTTATTGGACTCTTTTTTTTTACAGGAAATTTTAAAATTATATTTAATGGAGTAGTACCACCTAAATCATCATCAATTTTTTTCATCCCTTTGTAAATCTCTGTTTCTTTATCAAAGTAATTTATAAAACTATTTTCAACTTCTAGCTTAAATATTCCAACTATACTGAATATAATTATTAGCAATGTGCTTCCAAAAATAAGAATTTTATTGTTTTTAGTAAACGAAGCTAATGCGGAAGTAATGAAAGATTTTTCAGTGTCTTTAATATTTATTTCATTTGTAGATGAAAATAAATGCAATAAAGAAGGCAGTAATAAAAACGTAACTAATAATGAAACTATCAGCCCTAAAGTCATCATCCATCCAAAATCTATAATTGGTTTTATTCCACTAAAAACTAAAGATAAAAAAGCACATATAGTAGTTAATAC
>NHIU01000009.1 GCA_002169755.1 Candidatus Pelagibacter sp. TMED197
CAGGATTTGAACCTGCGACCCTCTGGTCCCAAACCAGATGCGCTACCAGGCTGCGCTACGCCCCGAACGACTGTTTTTATAGGTTAATTATGTCTTTTTGGCAATTGAAAGATGGCCTCTATAGAAGTAAATAATAGCTATGATCCAACATATTACAAAACCATTTAAATACTTTTTTAAATTAGAAGCAGCTTCAGGATTAATTTTGTTATTTGCAGCTATTCTAGCATTGATAATTAGCAATGGAATTTATGGAGATTTTTATTTTTCTACTTTAAATAAATATATAACACTTGGTACAAAAGAATTTGGATTAAAACTTAGCGTGCTTCATTGGATTAATGATGTGTTCATGGCTATATTTTTCTTTTTTGTAACATTAGAGATTAAAAGAGAGTTTTTACAAGGAGAACTTTCAAATCCTAAACAAGCTTTATTACCAATTATAGGAGCTGTCGGTGGAATGGTGGTGCCAGCTTTGTTTTACATTTTAGTAAATTATTCTGATAGTGCTACTTTAAATGGATGGGCAATACCATCAGCTACTGATATTGCTTTTTCTTTAGGGGTTTTGTCTTTATTGGGAAAAAGAGTTCCAGTATCTTTAAAAGTTTTTTTAACCGCTTTAGCCATTATTGACGATTTGGGAGCGATAATAATTATTGCATTCCTTTATTCAGGTAACATAGAAATAAAATACTTGATCTTGATGCTAGTTTCTTTAATTATTTTAATTGGATTAAACAAATTTAAAACTAAAAGTTTCATACCATATTTGATTATTGGAATATTTTTATGGGAATTTACACATCAATCAGGTGTGCACGCTACCATTGCTGGAGTGTTATTGGCTCTTACAATTCCTCATAACATAAAAAAAAGTAAAGAATCTTTATTATTAAAATTAGAACATGGTTTATCCCCATATGTAGCTTTTGGAATTATGCCTGTCTTTGCTTTTGCAAATGCTGGGGTATCTTTGGAAGGATTAACTTTTGCGACTTTGTTAAATCCAGTGCCACTAGGTATTGTATTGGGATTATTTTTTGGAAAACAAATTGGTGTTTTTGTTTTATCCTATATCTCAGTAAAATTGAAAATAGCAGACAAACCTAACGATTCTAATTGGTTGTCATTTTATGCAGTTTCAATTTTAACTGGCATAGGGTTTACAATGAGTCTTTTTGTTGGAAATTTGGCTTTTGCCAATAACATGGAATACATAGACGGAGTTAAGATAGGTGTTTTGGCAGGTTCATTACTTTCAACTGTTTGTGGTTATTTTTTGTTACTTGCTTCTTCTAAAAAATGATTAATTTGAAAATTATTAAACTTGCATCTAGTACTGGTAATGTAGGGCTTAAAAATAAGTTTACTCACAAATCCTCTATTAAAAATTCATTGTGTGGAGATTTTATAAAAACTGAATTTGTTGTAAAGAATTCAAAAATTGAGTCAATGAGGTATGAAACTGAGTCATGTATTCTATGTGAAGCTTCAGCAAGCTTATTTTCTAAAAAAGTAAAGAACTGTAAAATCAATGATCTAATAAAAGATGTTTTAAAATTTAAAAAACTAAAAAAAAATATGAATTATCAATTGCCTAATAAATTTAAAGAATTTAGTAAATTGGTAGATAAAAAGAACTTTAATAGATTTAATTGTGTCATATTGCCTATGGAGGCATTTTTAAAAGCCTTTAAGATTAATTAATGATTAAAAAATTTTTTTTAATAATATTTATGATTGGAATTTTTACTAAAGCATCTGCCAACTACTCAAATCTAGCATATGATTATACGTTTAATAATATTGATGGTAATAAATTAGAACTAAAGGATTATAAAAACAAAGTAATCTTGGTCGTTAATGTGGCTAGCCGATGTGGTTATACCTCACAATATGAGGGCTTGCAAAAAATATGGACAAACTATGAAAAAAAAAATTTAGTTGTGATAGGAGTGCCTACTAATAATTTTAAACAAGAACCGGGTTCCAACAAAGAAATAAAAAATTTTTGTGAAACTAATTTTGGAATTGATTTTCCAATGACTGAGAAGATAGATGTTATAGGTAAAAACGCTCATCCATTTTATAAGTGGGCAAAAGATAATCATGGTATGGGTGCTATACCTAAATGGAATTTTCATAAAATAATTATTGGGAAAAATGGTAAAATTGTAGATACTTTCGCATCTTTTACAAAACCTACTTCTAGTAAATTTATTAGAGTTATTGAAAAAGAAATTAAAAATTAAAGCTTAGACCATCGTATGCAGGTATAATATTAGATGGTAATTTTTTTTTAAGATAATCATAATCCAGATCGGTGTGTAGATTTGTCAAAATACTTTTTTTGGGCTTTACGTGGTTTATTAATTCAATAGCATCATCATAATTAAAATGAGAATGATGTTTTTCTTTCCGAAGACAGTCAACTATCAAATATTTAAGATCATATAAATTTTTTAAAGACTCTTTAGGAATATTATTACAATCACTTATGTATGCTATATTTTTAAATAAATATCCATTTGCCTTAATTAAACCGTGAATAACATCAAAGGCAGTAAAGTCCAAAGATCTGTTATCTTTTTTAATCTTAAATTTGTTTTTTATTACTTTTGTTTTCATTATTGGTTGATAACCATGTCTTGGAAGAAAACAAAAAGTATATTTTGATATAAGTGAATTAATTGTTTTTTGGCTTCCATAAACAGGGATTTTTTTTTTATTCTTCCAAAAAAAAGGACGCATTTCGAATATTCCAGAAGTTTGATCTGCGTGTTCGTGTGTATAAACTATAGCATCTAAAGATTTGATTTTGTTTTTTAAAAATTGATTTTTAATATCAGGAGATGTATCAATTAAAATTGAAAGGTTTCCATACTGTATATGAGCGCAACACCTTGTTCTTAAATTTTTTTTATTACTTTTTAAATTGCCTTTATAATTAGTAATCCATGGTGAGCCTAAAGAGCTTCCACACCCTAAGATGGTGAATTTATTTTTCAATTTAAGTTACCAAAAAGTTTGAAAAAATTTTCTGTAGTAATGCTAGAAAATTTCTCATATGAAATATTTTTTAATTCAGCTAAATACTTAACAGTGTTAATAATATAGCTTGGTTCATTTGACTTACCTCTTAATGGTTCTGGAGCCAAGTAAGGAGAGTCAGTTTCTACTAATATTCTGTCATTTGGAATATTTTTAAATGTTTCTGCTAAATCTCTCGATTTTTTGAAAGTAACTACACCACTGGCTGAAATATATGCTCCTATATCTAATAAATTTTTAGCAAATTTTTTTGAACCAGTGAAACAATGAATTAGTATTTTTAAATTATTTTTTTCAACATTTTTTTTTAAAATTCTTAAAGTATCTTCTTCGGCTGACCTAGTGTGTACTATTAAAGGTAAATCAGTTTCAATAGATGCATCTATGTGTTCTTGAAATAATATAGTTTGTTCATTTTTCTTTGAATGATTGTAATAAAAATCTAGGCCTGTCTCACCAACGCCAATAATTTTATTGTTTTTCCTTAAATTTTTAATTATTTCATTAGATTTGATATTTTTATGTTTGTTTGCTTCATGGGGGTGAATACCATATGATCCGTATACACAATCATATTTTTCTAAAATATTTAAAATATTTTGGAAACTTTTATCTTCGGTTGATATTGTTAATAAATACTTAACACCCTCTTTGTTTGCTCTTTTAATTGTTTCATCTAAAGATGAAGACATCGGTTCATATGTTAGATGGCAATGGGAATCAATTATCATTTTCAACTTTTGTAAACAAAATTTCTAAGGTTTTCAAATTCTTATCATGGTTAAAATTTTTAAAATTAGTAATACCAGAAATCATTCTGTCTTTTTCTTCAATATTCATGGCGTCTAATACTTTTGAAGTAGATTTAGGTATAATCGGACTTAACAAAATACTTATGTTTTTAATTTGCTCACACATTGTGTATAATATGGAATTCATTCTATCTGGGTTATTTTTTTTTTCTACCCAAGGTGCTGAATCATTAAAATACTTGTTTGCATTGAAAGAATAGCCTACCACTTTTTTGATAAATTCATTTAAATTTTGATTATTTATCAATTGTTTTAAAGTTGTTATATTTTTCTTTATTTCGTCTAAAAGTTTATTGTCGGAGTCTTTAAATTCAACAGCTTTTGGAATTTTATTCGAACAGTTTTTTTTAATGAAAGTAAATACTCTTTGACATAAATTACCGTAATTGTTTGCCAAATCATTATTAATACAATTTTTTAAATTTTGCAAAGAGACGCTTCCATCATAACCGAGAGAAACTTCTTTCATTAAATAATATCTTAATTGGTCAATTCCAAAACTATTTATTATTTCTATGGGATCTAATATATTTCCTAAAGATTTTGACATTTTTTTATCATCAGAGAGTATCCATCCATGACCAAATATTTTTTTTGGTAATGGAAGTTTTGCAGCTAATAAAAATGCTGGCCAATAGATAGCATGGAATCTTAAAATATCTTTTCCAATTATATGAACGTCGACAGGCCAATAGTTTTTAAATTTATCATCATTTATGTTTGGAAAATTAAGAGCACTTAAATAATTAGTTAATGCATCTAACCAAACATAAATAACATGCTTGGAGTTTTTAGGAACAGGTATTCCCCAAGAAAAAGAAGTACGGCTTACGGATAAATCTTTTAAACCTTTTTCTACAAATTTTATTACTTCATTTTTTCTTGATATAGGTAGAATAAAATCTTCATTTTCTTTATAGTGATTAATTAACTTTTCAGACCAAGCTGATAGTTTAAAAAAAAATGACTCTTCTTCAACCCAAGAAACTTCTGATCCAGATACTTTTGAAATCTTTTTTCCTTCTTGTGTGTGAATTTCATCTTCATCATAATAAGCTTCGTCTGAAATAGAATACCAACCGCTGTATTTATCTAAATATATATCCCCAGAGTCTAACAGCCTTTTCCAAATTTCCTCGACTGATTTAAAATGTCTTTTTTCAGTAGTTCTAATGAAATCATTGTTAGATAAATTTAAAATTTTTGTTAATTCTAAAAATTTTTGAGACAATTCATCACAAAACTTTTTAGGATCTTTATTTTTTTTTTCTGCCTCTCTTTGTATTTTTAAACCGTGTTCATCTGTTCCCGTTAAAAATAATACATTGCAACCTTCTAATCTTTTGAATCTGGCAAATACATCAGCTATTATGCTTGAGTAAGCATGCCCCATATGAGGTTTCCCCGATGGATAATATATTGGAGTGGTTATATAGAAATTTTTATCCATTTAATAATTTATTATTTATAGCATTAATTAGTGATGTTTGATTCAAGTTATATTTAACAAATTTATCAATTTGACCATTTAAGTAAGATTTTTGTTCAAATAATTTTTGAGAGTTTAGCTTATTTTTAATTTTAGGTTTTGAAAAATAATGATCTATTAAAAAAAAGGTCAAGTTAATCATATCTTTATTCTTTTCTTTTTTATAATTTTTAAGAATTAAATTTAAATTATAAGTAAATTCTTGATCATAATTTAATTTCAATTCTTGTGATAATGAATTAAAAAGTAAAAAATTTCCTGGTGTTAAATTAATGTTTTTAAAATCAATTGAAACTTGTAAATCATTTACATCTATTAAATTGTTTATTATTTTAATTCTGATTTCATTCTTAAGTAAAATTTTAACTTCTAAGGATCTAGAGTAAATGGTCTCTAATAGTGGTTTAGTTTTATTGTTTATGAGAACAAAAAAATCCTTTTTACTTGGTTCTTCAATAATCTTAAGTAACGAATTTAAGCTATTAGCGCTAAAAAGCTCAATATCATCAAAAAGTATAAACCTTTCTTCTCCAGATATGCTGGTTTTTGTTAAAAGTGATTTTAAATTACGCATTTCATCAACCTTTATGTTTTTATAAAAATCCCCAGATAGATAAATTATATTAGGGAATATATTATTTATATACTGTTTATAGAAATTAGAATTATTGTTGATCTTCTTTTCTTTCAAATCGTACATGTTTCGATCGTAAACATAAGTCATAAAATGGTTCATCAATGTAGATTTTCCTACCCCCTTTTGACCAGTAAGCATTAGAACTTTTGGAAATTTATTTAGATTATACAAATTAATAAAAAAATCTAACTTTTTACCCAGTTCAAATAAAACTAGAGAATTCTTGGGATTAAGATAATCATTTAACTTCATTAAATTTTGAGTTTTTTTTGAATGATATTAAATATTTTTTTTTCAAGACTTTTATCATTCACAGATGAATTTAAAACAAAATAATTTTTTTTACCTTTAGCAATCTTTAGAAAGGATTTTTGAGCTTTAGTGTAAAAAGATTGATTAAAATTATCATATCGATTTTTGGTTTTTCTTTTTTTAAGTCTTTTTTTTGAAGATTTAGATGAAACTTTTAAAACAAAAACAATATTTGGTTTGATGCCTTGTAAAATAAAATTATGAATTTGATTGATAAAAAGTTTATCAACTTTTTTTCCGTGTACTTGATAAGCGAAAGTAGAGTCTATAAATCTGTCACAAATCACAATCTTTTTTTTTTGTAACGCTGGTTTAATTTTATTTTTAATATGTTCATTTCTAGCTGCTAAGTATAAGAGAGTGTCTGTGTATTTATCAAATTTTTCCTTTTTTTTATTTTTAAAATAATCTATTAAAATTAATTTTCTTATAGATTCAGCGCCACGTGTACCTCCTGGTTCTCTAGTAATAACAGGATAAATTCCTATTTTTTCTAAATTTTTTTTAAGTTTTTTGCTTTGATATGATTTTCCACAGCCTTCTACACCTTCAAAAACTATTAAAAAGGATTTTTTTTTATACATCTCCCCAAATCAAATAATTTAAAGATGTTGCTAAACTTTTAAAAAAATTAACCTTAGTTAATTTCTCTGAGGCGTACAGGGGTAATTTCTTAATAACACTGTTTTTGTCTAAAATAACTAGATTTGCAACTTTTTGATCTTTTTTAATTGGAGCTTTGATAGGTCCATCATACTCTAAAAAAACTTTAAGATGTCTAGTATCTTTTTTGCTTAACGTTAGATAAAAATTGTCTTTGCTAACAGCTTTAATCTTATTTTTTTCACCGAGCCAAGTATTTATCTCAAAAAAAGTCTCTTCAGCCTTAGCAATTTCGTAGGTATCTGTATTTCTAAATCCCCAATTCAATAATTTTAAAGACTCAGAACTTCTAAAATTTTTATTTGGAAAACCAGATCCTACTGCAATAATTCTTCTATCTTCTTTTTTCATTGTGCTAGCCAATGAATATTGTTCTACTGCCAAATATCCAGTCTTAATACCATCTACACCAACTTTTTTATATAATAAAGGATTTCGGTTTCCTTGTTTAATTGGATCTCCGCCTGTTCTATCCCATGTAAAAGTTTTATCAGCATATATTTTATAAAATTCAGGATAATTAACGATTAGATATTTTGACATTATAGCGATGTCTCTAACAGTAGAGTAATTATCAGGATGATTGATGCCAGATGAATTTGAAAAATTTGTAGCTGACATACCAATCTCAGATGCTTTTTCATTCATCATTTCTGCAAACACCTCCTCAGATCCGGCTATTCCTTCAGCTAAAGCAACACAGGCATCGTTACCAGAGGCTATTATAATTCCTTTTAATAGATCATCTACTGCAACTTCATCATTTACCATAATAAACATTGATGAATAACCACTTTGCGATAATCTCCATGCGTTTTCAGAGATTACAAATTTATCATCCAAAGATAGCTTGCCTTTTTTAATTAAATCAAAAGCTATAATTGTGGTCATAATTTTAGTCATCGATGCTGGATATATTTGTGCGTCTGGTTCTAACTCGTATAAAACTTCATCTGAATGATAATCCACAACAATAGCAGTTCTTGCATTAAGTTTGATTTCTGCAGGAGCAATAGAGTAGAAATTAAAAGCTGCTAGCAGAAATATAATTGTAAATTTATTCATTGATACTTATATCTAGTTCTTCAAAACCGAAGCTCTTGAGTTGAATGTAATCATTTTTCATTAAATTAATAGAGTTATAAGGTCCTGCTAAAAGTGCAGTTTTATTAGATTCTATTGATTTAATAAACAATTTTTTATTATTAAAATTTATCAATTCTTGAACGATTCTATTTTTAAGTGAAATTGCAGAGCTTTTCGAGTAGAACTCCCCTATAAGAATATATAAATTATCTTTTAATCCTTTTGTTTTAACTTCAGTATTTTTAGAAATATTATTAATTTTGACAGATTCTACTGGTGCCTTGTTGTGGGTCTTTTTTTCTTCCTTAAATATCTTAGTCTTTTTTGCAACAAAAGATTTATTTTTTTTTACCTCTATTATTTCAACAATTGGTAAATTTTTTGAAAGATTTAACTTTTTTGCAACAGGTTCTGTTATTAAAATTTTATAAAAATCCGGGTATTGAAATCTTTTGTTGTTTTTTAGGACTATTGAGTCATTTGTTTTAAGGTTAATTATTCTAATTAAAGCACCTGGTTTTATATTATTGTGAGCTACCTGTAAGATACTATTATCTAGTTTTTTTTTAATTATTTTTTTTTCAAAGTCCTCTTCATTGTATATATATGCAAATCCTTTAGAATAAAAAGTTTTATTTGACTCTAATTTAGAATAATTTTGTGTACATGATGTTAAAAACCAAATAATTATTAATAAACTATATTTCATTTTCAAAATATTCTTTTAGTGTACAAACTGCGAGAGCGAATCTTAAAGATCTGTTCCATTTCAATATCTTTTCATAATTTCCATAAACTAAAAAAGCTGGTTTATAAGTTTTTGCGCCAGGTATAATATCTTTATCTGGAGTTATAATTGCAGATAATAAATTGTCATCTATTTTTAAATCACTAGAACTTGTTATATATTTTTTAAAATACTTAACCTTTTTTTTATTTATAAGGTTTTTAGCAGAAGAATTTAAATATTTTTTAGGTATATCGTTTTCTAAATTAATTTTTGTAAAACAAGGTTCGTTTAAATTCCATCCAATTTTATTTAAATAGTTGGCTGCAGAGGCAAAAGAATCTTCTGTATCTTTTAAATCAATGATTTTATTTTTATTGTAGTCTATCGCATAATCTTTAATTGTTCTTGGCATAAACTGAAAATTACCAAAAGCTCCAGCCCAAGAACCAAATAAAATATTTTTTTCAACTATTCCTTTGTCTATCAAGCGTAACAATATTATTAATTCTTTTGTAAAGAAATCACTCCTTCTTTTGTCAAAACTTAATGTTGCCAAAGAAGATATAATATCCATTTTTCCAAGATATTTGCCAAAGTTAGTTTCTATACCCATTAATGCTAAGAGTAATTCTTTTTCTATTGAAAATTTCCTCTCTATTTGATCTATAAGAGTCTTTTCTTTTTTATATAATGATAGACCCTTTTGAATTTTTTTTTTATTAGTTCTTTTCTTTATATAAGTAAATGTATCCTCATAAAATTCCGGTTGATATCTATCATACTTAATTACACTAGGTAAAAATTGTGCATCTGACATTACGTCTTCTACAACGTCCTTGGAGATTCCTTTATCTATAGCTTTTTTTTTAAAATCCTCTATCCATTCATTAAAATCATGATTATCAGCCAAAGAGGAAAAAGGCAGAATGAGAAAAATTATAATTAAATTTAAAATTTTTAAGTTTTTAAGCATTTTTGTGAATATCATAAATGAGAAGTATTAACTAGTATTTGAAATAATCTATATGATTATTGTTATTTTACTACTTTGATAGTAATAAGAATAGTTAATTAAATTCAAGGAGAGGTGGCTGAGCGGTTGAAAGCACTGGTCTTGAAA
>NHIU01000010.1 GCA_002169755.1 Candidatus Pelagibacter sp. TMED197
TGAGCGGTTGAAAGCACTGGTCTTGAAAACCAGCAACGGGGCAACTCGTTCGTGGGTTCGAATCCCACCCTCTCCGCCATTAAATTTTAAAATTTTTAAATATTATAGCTATCTTATTTTCATCAATCTTGTTTTTAATAATATCATGCTGGTAGAAACCAAGAATTATTTCATCTTCGAAACTTAAAAAAGCTTCTAATTCATTTAAAAGAACTTCATCAAATGTATCAATATATTTATTAACAAAAGTGCTTAATAAAATGTCCATTTCTTTAGTGCCCCTATATGAAGCCCTATAAATTAATCTTTTTTTTAAAATTTCTAATTTGTTACTCATAAAAGATTATTATACATAAATTAAATAGTTAAATGAAAAAAGATTTTATTTTCGATGATGTAAATAAGTTAAAAGGTGTTGGGCCTAAACTTTCAAAATACTTAAAAAAGAAGAAAATTGAGAAAATCAAAGACATAATTTTAAATTTACCTTATTCTGAGACAGATAGATCAAGACTATTTAAATTAAATGAATTAGAAATTGGAAGAATACAAACTATAAAGGTAATTGTTAAAAAATTAAATTTTCCTAGAATTAGGAACCTTCCTAATAAAATTATATGTGAAGATGAAACTGGAAGGATAGATATTGTTTATTTCAACAGCCGTGAGGGATATTTAAGAAAAATATTTCCTGTGAATAAATGGGTAATAATAAGTGGAAAAATTAATTATTTTAATAAAAATTATCAAATTACAAACCCCGATTATGTAACATCATTGGATAAAAAGGAATATGTCGTAAAAAATATTCCAAAGTATAATTTAACAAAGGGAATAAATGAAAAGAAATACAGATCGATAAGTGAACAAGTAATTAATCAGGTTCCTATTATAAATGATTGGCTTGATGAGGAATTTATCAATAAGTACAATTTATTAAATTGGAACGAGACAGTCGATAAATTGCATAAAACTAAAGATGGAAAAAATAATTTATCAAAAAGTTTTAGAAGGTTGGTATTTGATGAGCTTTGTGCAAATTTTTTTTCTTTATCTGAAAGCAGAAAAAGAGTCAAAAAGAATAAATTGTCTAAAAAATTTTCAAAGGAAAAATCATTTTTGATTAAAAAAACACTTCCATTTAATTTAACAAAAAGTCAAGAAAAGGTTCTAAATGAAATTAACGAGGATCTTTATAGTAAGAAAAGAATGTTTAGAATTATTCAGGGAGATGTAGGATCTGGAAAAACAATTGTATCTCTATTAGCTATTTCAAACGTAATCGAAAGCGGATATCAGTGTGCTTTAATGAGTCCGACTGAAATTTTAGCTAAGCAGCACTTCGAGTTAGCTGTAAAAATATATAAAAAATTAAACCTTAAAATAGATTTTCTTTCAGGTAAAACAGAAAGTAAAGAGAAAAAAAAAATATTAGAAAATCTAGAGCTAGGAAAAACAAATCTAATTATTGGTACACATGCTTTGTTTCAAAAAAAAATTAATTTTAAAAAATTAGGACTTGTGATTATAGATGAACAACATAAATTCGGCGTCAAACAAAGATCCGAGCTCGCAAAAAAAGGTGGGAACAACTGTGATGTACTTTTGATGTCAGCAACACCTATACCAAGAACTATGATGATGTCTTTATACGGGGATATGGATATTTCAAAAATAACTGAAAAACCCGCTAATAGGAAAAAAATTAATACTATTAGTAAACCTGAAAAAAAAATTAATGAACTGTGGGCGTACATTAAAAAACAAATATTAAATCAAAATCAGATTTTTTGGGTTTGTCCATTAATTGAAGAGTCATCTTTTTTAGATTTTTCCTCAGCTAAAAAAAAATTTGATTTAATAAATAAAAAATTTCCAAATAGAGTTGGATTAATTCACGGTGCTTTAGATAAAATAGAAAGGGAAAATGTATTGAAAAAATTTCTCAATAAAGAAATATCTATACTTGTTTCTACAACAGTGATTGAGGTTGGTATTGATTTTCCAAATGCAAATTTAATTATTATCGAAAATTCCAACAAATTTGGTCTTGCCCAACTTCACCAATTAAGAGGAAGAGTTGGCAGAGGTGAAAAACGAGGAACTTGTGTATTATTATTTCAAGATGAGTTAAGTAAAAATGCAATCAAAAGAATTAAAATTTTAAAAAAATATGATGATGGATTTTATATTGCTGAAGAAGACTTAAAATTAAGAGGATTCGGTGATTTAATTGGATATCAACAAAGTGGTTTAAAAAATTTTAGGTTTGCCGACCCTGTTATTCACGAAGATTTATTTAAACTTGCTGAGAAATACGTACGAACAAATGAAATAAACATTAATCAAGATAAATACACTTTTCTTCTTAAATTGTTTGATCGTGCAGAAATAATAAATATTGATGAAAGTTAATCGAGATTTGTTGTGCCAGCTGAAACAATAAATTTTGAAGCTTGCTCGAAAGAAACATCTAAATAAATTAGATCTTTTTTTGGCAACATTAATAAAAATCCACTTGTAGGATTAGGGGTAGTAGGAACAAAAATATTTACAAGATCTTCGTTTATTTTGTCCTTAATGGTGCCTTTATTTTCTTTTGTAGCAAACCCCACAACCCATATACCTTTTCTGGGATACTCCAACAAAACTACACTTTTCTCGCTATTGTCCGTTTTTGTAAAAGTTTCAGTCATCTGTCCAATTGCTGAATAAATTGTTCTTAGAATAGGTATTTTTCTTAAAAAATTATTAAATATTTCAAAAAATTTTTTTCCTATAAAAGAAAGAGACAACCAGCCAATAAACGTAATAAGAAATAGTGCAATTAATATTTCTAATCCAGGTATATCGAATGGAAGATAATTATTTGGATTAATCTTTTTGGGTATAATTCTTCCAGATATCTTTATTAAAAAGAGTGTTAGATAAAGTGTTATGCCAATTGGTATTAATACAACTATACCAGCTATAAAATTGTTACGTAATTTTGCAAAAAAGGATTTTTTGTTTGGTTTGGTCATTATTAAGAGTAGCTAGAATAAACAATAAATACTAATATCAAGATAAAAATTGCAATTAATAATTTATTATTTAAAATCATGAGTCTTAAATTATGTATAACATAAATAGAAGAAAATTTCTTGGCTTATTTGGGTGCAGTTGTTGTTCTTTGGTGCTCCCATCTTGTACTACGGTGCCTATCACTGAAAGGAAACAATTAAGTATTATTCCAGAGGCAACAATTAATCGTCAAGCAGCAGCGGCTTATGAAAAATTTAGAATTAAAGCAAAACTTGTTACTAAAGGCAAAGATTTAAGTGATGTTAAAATGATAGGAAGAAAAATTGAACTTGCGGTGAGTGCCTTTTTTACAAATAAGGGTGATCCTGACCCAACTCGAAATTTTACCTGGGATTATATACTGGTTAAAAATGACAAAGTAGCTAATGCATGGTGTATGCCTGGAGGCAAGATTGCTGTTTATACGGGTCTTTTAAAAATTACAAAAAACATTGATGCTTTGTCTATAGTAATGGGTCATGAAATTGCTCACGCAGTAGCTAGACACTCGATTGAGAGAGCAAGTCAAGCTATGACAATTAATTTAAGCACAACAGTTGCGGACATTTTTCTTGGAGGCGCAATAAATAGAACTAGAAACACGGTTGGACAAAATACAGGGATGGATATATTCCAGTTAGGAATAATGAATCCTTTCGGAAGAAAACAAGAAACAGAAGCTGATTATCTAGGTCTAATTTTTTCATCTTTAGCTGGTTACGATATTAGAGAGTCGATTAAACTATGGCAAAGAATGTCAGAAAAAAATAAAGGTAACGAACCTCCAGTTTTTTTAAGTACACATCCATCAAGTAAAAAAAGAATTGAGAATCTCAATAGTTGGATTAATGAAGTAATTGTTAAGTATCCGCCAATTAAAACTTAAAAAAATGTGGTGAGCCCTGATGGACTCGAACCATCGACACCCTCCTTAAAAGGGAGGTGCTCTACCAACTGAGCTAAGGGCCCTCAAAGAAATTCCTTTTTATATATATATTATAGGAATTTCAAATAGTTATTATTTAAAATAATCAATATATTTTTTATAAAAAGTAGCAAAAGTGCCACTCTTAATGTTTCTTCTAATTTCACTCATAAACTGTTGATAAAAGTAGATATTATGTAATGAAATTAACATCGATGCCATCATTTCATTAGATTTAATTAAATGATTTAGGTAACTTTTTGAATACTTGTTTAATTGTCTTATCTCACAGCTGCTATCAAGAGGTGACTTATCACTTTGATATTTAGAATTTTTAAGATTTATTTTACCTTCCCAGGTAAATGCAAGTCCAGTCCTTCCTGATCTGGTTGGAAGAACACAATCAAACATATCTACTCCAAAATTTATAGCTCCTAAAATATCGGAAGGAGTGCCTACACCCATTAGATATCTTGGTTTGTTTTTTGGTAAAAAATGAGTTGTTTCATCTAAAATTTTAAACATTTCAATTTGAGACTCTCCTACTGCTAACCCTCCCATTGCATAACCATCAAAACCTATCTCTACTAACTTATCAATACTTTCTTCTCGTAAGTCTTTATAAAGACCTCCTTGAACTATACCAAAAAGACCTTTTGATCTATCTTTTCCAAATTCAATTTTACAACGTTTAGCCCAAACAGTCGAAGTTTCAATTGCTTTTGATAAAATTTTTTTATCTTTTGTGAGTTTTGGGCATTCGTCTAATACCATTATAATGTCTGAATTAATAGATTTCTGAACTTGAATACTTTTCTCTGGACTTAAAATTATCTTTTTACCATCAAGATGAGATTTAAAAATTGCTCCAACGTCCCTGTCAATTTTATTTAGATTTGATAATGACATAATTTGATATCCACCAGAGTCTGTCAAAATTGGCTTGTTCCAATTCATAAAATCATGAAGTCCTCCAAATTTTTTTAATACATCAACACCAGGTCTTAATAAAAGATGATAAGTATTTCCTAAGATAATTTGAGTTCCAGTTTTTAAAATATCTTCAGTAAAAATTCCTTTTATAGTGCCTTGAGTTCCTACTGGCATGAATGTCGGGGTATCTATAATTCCTTTTGATGTTTTTATTTTTCCAAGCCTAGCGTTTTTACTTTGAGTAATTAACTCAAACGAAAATTCATGATCTTTCATTAAAGTTATTTCGATCTAAGGGTAATAATTTTATCTGGTTCTGGAACTGCTCCGCTATTAGGATCACCTTTTTTTATCATATCAACGAATTCCATTCCCTCTATTACTTTTCCAAAAGCTGAGTATTGTCTATCAAGATGAGGAGCTGAGTCGAAACAAATAAAAAATTGACTATTAGCGCTATTAGGATTTTGTGACCTTGCCGCTGATATAGTTCCTCGTGTGTGTGCAATATCTGTGAATTCAGCCTCTAAATCTGGAAGATCGGATCCACCTGTTCCGGCTATGGCTAAATTAAAATCAGGGCTGTTACTATTTCCGAATTTTACGTCTCCGGTTTGAGCCATAAAACCATCAATTACTCTATGAAAAACAACATTATCATATTTGCCTTCGTCTGCTAACTTTTTAAATCTTTCAACATGTTTAGGAGCTTTCTCAGGATAAAGTTCTATTTTCACTTCACCATATTTTAATTTTAATATCATAATATTTTCTTTAGCAATAGAATAAGAATTAAGCAAATTAAAAAATACAAAAATTAAAAAAAAAAACTTTTTCATAAAAATTTATTTTTAAGCTTACCTACAGTTGATTTTGTTACAAATTTGTTAATATTTCCCCCCAAATTAGTAATTTCTTTTACAAATTTTGAAGAAATAATTTGATTTTCCACATCAGACATCAAAAATATAGTTTCTATTTTTGAATTAAGTTTCTTGTTCATTCCAGCTAATTGAAACTCATATTCAAAATCTGACACTGCACGTAATCCCCTGATAATAACAGAGGCGTTATATTTTTTACATAAATTAATAGTTAGTGTATCAAATGAAATAACTTTAATTTTGTTTCTATTTAATTTTAAATCTTTGAAAAGAGAATCTTTAATTATTGTAATTCTCTCATCAATTGAGAAATAATAATTTTTATTTATATTGTCTGTAGTAGCTACTACAACTCTATCAAATATTTTTAAAGACTTCTTGATTACATCAATATGACCAAACGTAATAGGGTCGAAAGTTCCTGGATAAATTGCAGTTTTCATCTATTCAATATTATCCTCTATTTTTATTACTGAAACAACTTTTTCGTTTCCTGACAATTTTTTTACTCTGACACCCTGAGTGTTTCTTTTTGCTACCCTAATTTCTTTCACGGCGCATCTCATGATGCTTCCTTTGTCGGTAGAAAGAATAATTTCGTTATCGTCTCTAACAACTAAAGAGGCTGCTATGTTTCCGTTTCTAGGTGAATTTATAATACCAATAATACCCTTGCCCCCTCTATTTGTTACTCTGTAATCTGAAGAAGATGATCTTTTCCCATAACCATTTTCTGATACAGATAGAATGAACCCGCTAGCAATGTTTTTTACTTTTTTATCCTTATTAATTATTTTTTGGTTTATGCTTGGATTATCTAAAATAGATAGAGAAATTACTTTATCTTTATCGTTTAGTTGTATTCCTTTTATGCCTTTGGAAGATCTTCCTTTAAATAATCTTAATTTTTTTGACTTAAATCTTATGCATTTGCCAAATTGAGTACTGAGCAATATATCTTGGTCATCTTTACATATTTTAACTCCGATGATTTTATCGTCTTGATCTAATTTCATGGCAATTTTTCCATTATTATTTATATTTATAAAATCTTCTAATGTATTTTTTCTAACATTGCCTTTTGAGGTTGCAAAAACTACCATCATATTTTTCCATTCTGACTCATCCTCAGGTAATGGCATTATAGAACTTATTGAATGATGATTTTTTAAAGGAAGAATATTAAATATTGATTTACCTTTCGAAGCAGCAGTACCCTCTGGTATTTTATGAGCTTTAATTTTATAAACTAAGCCTTGCGTTGAAAAAAATAAAACTGGAGTATGGGTATTCGCTGTAAAAATTTGTACTACAAAATCCTCTTCTCGAGTGGATATTCCAGTTTTTCCTTTGCCTCCTCTTTTTTGTGCCTTAAGAGAACTTAATGGACTTCTTTTTATATAACCTTGATTAGTAATGCTTATAACAACTGACTCTTTTTGAATAGTCTCCTCAATATTATAATTTAATACCGCATCTATTATTTTGGTTTTTCTAGGAGAGCTAAATTTATCTTTAATCAACTCTAATTCTTTTACTATTATCTTATAAAGTTCTTTTTTTGAATTTATAATCTTATTATATTCTATTATAAGTTCTGAGAGTTTTGTTATTTCTGCTTCTATTTCATTAATGCCATAGGCTGTCAATTTTTGAAGTCTAAGTTCTAAAATAGAAATAACTTGATCTAAAGAAAGCTGATAACTTAAAACATTTTTTTTCTTTTCGATTAGTTTAATAAGCTTTTGACTTTTTTTAATTTTCCATTTTTTTGATAAAAGGTTTTTTTTAGCAGTTTCTGTATCTTTTGAATTTTTTATAATCTTAATTACATCATCTATGTTTTCTACCGCTGAAGCTATTCCAATTAAAATATGTGCTCTTTCCTCTGCCTTTTTTAAATCAAACTTTATTTTTTTTGTTACAGTATCTTCTCTGAATTTTAAGAATTCAGCTATAAATTCTTTCAAATTTAGTATTTTTGGTTTGTTATTAACTATCGCTAAAGTATTAAAACCAAATGAACTTTCTATATTTGTTAACTTATATAATTGTCTTCGTATTGTCTCTGGCTCAACTGCTTTTCTTAATTCAATAACAACTCTAATGCCCTCTCTATTAGACTCATCTCTAATATCTCTGATCCCTTCAATCTTTTTATCTCTGGCTAATTGTGCGATTTTTTCAATTAATGTTGATTTATTTACCTGATAAGGAATTGATTTTATTATTAAATATTCTCTGCTGCCTTTTTTTTCTTCAACATCTATCTCGCCTCTAATTTTAAAAGAGCCTCTACCCTTGTTATATCCTTGTTTTAAAATATCTTTTCCAATAATTATTCCTCCAGTAGGAAAATCGGGTCCTGGTACATGCTTCATTAATTGAGCAATAGTAATTTCTTTATTCTCAATAAAAGCTACAGTAGCGTTGATAATTTCTCCTAAATTATGAGGTGGAATGCTTGTTGCCATACCAACTGCTATTCCCCCAGCTCCGTTAACTAATATATTAGGAAACTGAGATGGAAGAACTTCTGGTTCTTTTTCTGTTTCATCATAATTGTTTCTGAAATTAACTGTTTTTTTTTCTAAATCTTCAGTTAAATATTGTGCAATTTTTCCTAATTTTGTTTCAGTATATCGCATTGCTGCTGGTGGATCTCCATCTATTGATCCAAAATTACCTTGTCCAGAGATAAGAGGTAAACTCATCGAAAAGTCTTGGACTAACCTTACTAAAGCGTCATAAACTGATTGATCTCCGTGCGGGTGATACTTACCGATCACGTCACCAACAATTCTAGCCGATTTCCTAAAAGGTTTTGACCAGTCATAGCCGCCTTTGTACATCGCGTAAATTATTCTTCTGTGAACTGGTTTTAATCCATCTCTAACATCTGGTAGAGCCCTGCTTACTATAACGCTCATCGCATATGATAGATAGGATGAGCTCATTTCATCTTGAACCAAAATAGGCTTGAAAGATTTATTCTCTATTCTAGATTTTTCCATGAAAATTAAAATGGAATTTCATCATCTAAATCAGATGAATCCTGATTAAGATTATCTTTAGGTAATGAGCTCTTGTTTTCAGAAACTAGATTATTTGTATCATTTTTGTTGCTTCTGCTGTCCAGCATAGTTAGACTTGAATTATAACCCTGTAAAACTATTTCTGTTGAATATTTATCTTGACCTGTAGATTCGTCTTTCCATTTTCGTGTACTGAGTTGGCCTTCAATATAAACATTGGCACCCTTTTTTAAATATTGTTGTATCACATTAATTAGTCCTTCGTTAAAGATGACTATTCTGTGCCACTCTGTTTTTTCTTTTCTCTCTCCGCTAGATTTGTCTTTCCATGATTGACTTGTAGCTAGACTTAATCTAGCAACACTTTTGCCATTAACCATTTGCTTAATTTCTGGGTCTGCGCCTAAACGACCTATTAATTGTACTTTATTTAAACTACCTGCCATAATACTTTAAGACTATAATTGTGAATATTTGTTTTTAAAACTTATAAACTATATCATAATCAGTTAGTAAATATAAGCTGATTATTATTTTATATATAATATATGTTGAAAAAAATCGTTGTAAAAGGGGCTAAAGAACACAATCTAAAAATGTTTCTTTGGAGATCCCAAAAGAGAAATTGGTGGTAATAACTGGTCTATCAGGATCAGGAAAATCTTCTTTAGCTTTTGATACTATTTACGCGGAGGGTCAAAGAAGATATGTAGAAAGCTTGTCATCTTATGCAAGACAGTTTCTTGATAAAATGAAAAAACCAAAAGTAGATTTAATTGAGGGATTAAGCCCAGCAATTTCAATAGAACAAAAAAATACTTCAAAAAACCCTAGATCTACAGTTGCAACAGTTACCGAAATATATGATTATATGCGAGTACTTTTTGCAAGAATAGGAGTGCCCTACTCACCTTTTACAGGTAAACCAATAGTATCTCAGCCAATCAGTGAAATGGTAGATAAAATAAAAAAATTACCAAAAAATAATACGATATATCTTTTAGCCCCAATCGTAAGAGGCAGGAAGGGAGAATATAAAAAGGAAATTTTAAATTATAAAAAAAGAGGATTTTCAAAAATTAAAGTTGATGGAAAATACTTAAACATAGAAGATTTTCCAAACCTTAACAAAAAAATCAAACATGATATTTCTATAGTAGTCGATAGAATTATCTTAAATTCAAAGTTAGGAAATAGATTGGCTGATAGTGTCGAAACAGCAGTAAATTTGTCAAATGGATTGCTAATAGTTGAATATGAAAATGAAACTTTGCCAAAAAAGTTAAGAAAAATTGAGACTGTTATTTTTTCATCAAAATTTTCATGTCCAGAAAGTGGATTTACAATAGAAGAAATTGAGCCTAGATTATTTTCATTTAATTCTCCGTTTGGTGCGTGTGAAGAATGCGAGGGTATTGGTCATAATTTAAATGTTGATCCAAATCTTGTTGTACCAGACACTAAAAAAACTATACAAGACGGGGCTATAGAACCATGGGCTAAATCTACTTCTATGTATTATGCTCAAACACTGTCTTCATTAGCAAAACATTTTAAATTTTCTCTCACTGAACAATGGAAAAAATTACCAAAAAAGACTCAAGATATAATCTTATATGGATCTGATGAAGAAGAAATAAAATTTTCATATGATGACGGTTACGAAACTTATAATACAAAAAAAACTTTTGAAGGTGTTATCAATAATCTTGAAAGAAGATATTTAGAGACTGATAGCGAATGGAAAAGAGAAGAAATATCACAATATCAAAGTGAGTCTAATTGTGAACACTGTAAAGGAATGAGATTAAAAGAAGAAGCTCTATGTATAAAAATTAATTCTTTGAATATAAGTGAAATTACAAAGAAATCAATCGATGAAGCGCAAAAATGGTTTAATGATTTAGTTACTGTTTTAACAGAAAGAGAAAATAAAATTGCACAACATATATTAAAAGAAATTAATGAGAGGCTTAACTTTTTATTAAATGTAGGATTAAATTATTTAACACTATCAAGAGAGTCTGGAACATTGTCTGGAGGAGAAGCACAAAGAATTAGACTTGCTTCACAAATTGGCTCTGGTTTAACTGGCGTCTTGTATGTTTTAGATGAGCCATCAATAGGTTTACATCAAAGAGATAATAAAAAGTTAATTACTGCTTTAAAAAAATTAAGAGACTTAGGTAATACCGTGATTGTTGTTGAGCATGATATTGAAACGATGGAAAATTCTGATCATATAGTTGATATAGGGCCTGAAGCTGGTCTTAATGGAGGTCAAATAGTTGCAGAAGGAACTGTGAGTGAAATAATAAAAAATGAAAATAGTATAACTGGAAATTATTTATCTGGAAAAAAATATATTTCAATTCCAAGAAAAAGAAGGAAAGCAAAAAATGGAAGATTTATAGAAATTAGTGGAGCAAGTGGAAATAATCTTAAAAAAGTTCATTTAAAAATACCTGTAGGAACTTTTACTTGTGTCACTGGTGTTTCTGGAAGCGGAAAATCAACGCTTATTTTACACACTTTATACAATGCGTTTAATTTAATGTTAAATAAAAATAAAAGTAGAAAAGTTCCAAAAGCTTTTACTGGTTTTAAGGGTACAGAACTAGTAGATAAAATAATCGACATTGACCAGTCTCCAATAGGAAGAACTCCTAGGTCAAATCCAGCCACATACACAGGTGCATTTGGTCCTATAAGAGAATGGTTTGCTAATTTACCCGAGTCTAAGGCCAGAGGATACAAAGTCGGTAGATATTCATTTAACGTCAAGGGTGGAAGATGTGAAACTTGTGAGGGTGATGGAGTTATAACATACGAAATGCATTTTTTACCTGATGTTTTTATACCGTGTGATACATGTAAAGGTGCAAGATATAATAGAGAAACTTTAGAAATTCGGTTTAAAAATAAAAATATTGCTGAAGTTCTAGATATGACAGTTGATGAAGGTTGTGAGTTTTTTGAAAATATTCAAAGTATAAGATCAAAATTAATTACCTTAAAACATGTCGGACTTGGCTATATGAAAATAGGTCAACAAGCGACAACTCTTTCTGGAGGAGAAGCACAAAGAATTAAATTAGCTAAAGAGCTCTCTAAAAGGCCTACTGGTAGGACTCTATATATTTTAGATGAGCCAACAACAGGTTTACACTCTCATGATATAAAAAAATTATTAGAAATACTTCAAGCTTTTGCTAACACTGGAAATACTGTGGTAGTTATTGAACATAATTTAGATGTCATAAAAACAGCAGATCATATAATTGATATGGGTCCTGAAGGCGGCATAAATGGTGGAAATATTATTGCTGAAGGTACTCCTGAAAAAATATCTACCGTAAAAGAGAGCTATACCGGCAAGTTTATTAAAGAAATTATGGGTGATAACTCGATGAAAAAAACTGCTTGATAATTCAATTTATGATATAAGTGAATCATGACAATTATACTTCAATCATTATCCAAAACAGTCCATGTTTCACTAGCTTTAGCTGTTCTGTTATTCTTGGGATTACATTTCTTTGGTGATGGATTTGCTTTTGATACAATTTTTTGGAGTTGGTTATTTAGATTAATCCATGTAGTTGTAGCTACAATGTGGATCGGGTTGTTATGGTATTTTAATTTTGTTCAAATTCCAAATATGCAAAAAATTCCAGATGAACAAAAACCTGCTATAGGAAAAGTCATTGCTCCCGCAGCACTATTTTATTTTAGGTGGGCAGCTGCAATTACTGTATTGAGTGGCTTAATTTTGTCTTGGATTAATGGTTATGTGCATAGTGCTATGATACTTGGACTTGATGGTTCTGGAGGAAAAAATACTGCTATAGGAATTGGAATGTGGCTAGGATTAATTATGGCTTATAATGTATGGTTTGTAATTTGGCCTAATCAAAAAAAAGCACTAGGAATTGTTGAAAGTTCCCCAGAAGAAAAAGTTACTTCCGCAAAAACTGCAATGTTATTTTCAAGAACAAATACTTTGTTATCTTTGCCAATGTTATTGTCAATGGTTGCTGCTCAAAATCTCTATTAACTTTAAGGAACTATTTTTTCTTCTTTTTTTTCAAGAGTTTTATAATTAACTTTAAAAAATTTTAAAATTGGTGAAGCAACAAATATTGAAGAATATGTTCCAATTAAAACCCCTAATATCATAGCAAAAGAAAATCCTCTTAATATTTCTCCTCCTAAAATATAAATTGATACCAATGCTAATAAAGTTGTTATTGAAGTAATTACTGTCCTAGCTAAAGTTTCATTAATAGATAAATTTGCAATTTCAGTAATAGTTATTTTATTATATTTAAACAAATTCTCTCTAATACGGTCATAAATTACAACTGTATCATTCATTGAATAACCAACTATAGTTAATACTGCCGCGATAATAGACAAATTTATTTCTAGGGATAAAACCGAAAATATTCCAAGAGTAA